>CALJMC010000142.1 GCA_937982385.1 uncultured Rickettsiales bacterium
ACTAACCCTTGTGCCTGCAGGGGCGCCGACTATTCGGCGGATTAAAATTTGTAAGGTTTTAATCTTAAAGGATTATAATAACAGTTCACTCAACGCTTCAACATTTTCGATAGGCGTGTGCGGCACCATACCGTGACCTAGATTAAAAATGAAGGCTTTTCCTTTCATGATGGAAAGAATCTCTTTTGCACTAGCAATCATTGTATCTTTATCCGACGCCAATAAAAGCGGATCTAGGTTCCCTTGCAACACCACATCATCACCGACCGCATGTGATATCTCTGCAAGTGAAGAGAACATATCAACACCCAAACCATCAACACCCGTTTTCGCAACATATTCCGCAGCTGCATATCCCAAACCTTTTGGGAAACCAATAATCGGCGTATTAGGATGTGCAGCTTTCACCTTATCAACGATGTGTTTCGTCGGTTGATAAATAAGTTCATCACGATGAGAGAGTGGAGCATAAGCCGCCCAACTATCAAAAATCTGCACAACATTCGCGCCCGCTTCAATCTGTTTAATGAGATGAAGTGCTATCGTATCAGACAATTGATTGATAACTTTTCTGACCAAATCTGGTTGGCTATAAATTTTCTCACGCGCTACAGCAAATTCTTTTCCTCCTTTACCCTGCAGCATATAACATGCAACTGTCCATGGAGCGCCTGTAAAGCCAATCAGACTTTTTTCATCTGCAAGATTCTTACGCGTCAAACTCAATGCATCATAAACGGGCTTCAAATGCGTCAGCATGGTCTCTTCATCAGTTTTGCGATACTCTGCTAGTGATTCAAGAGGATTGAGCTTAGGGCCTTCCCCTGTGACAAATTCTAAATGATAGCCCAATGCATGAGGGATCACTAAGATATCTGAAAAAATAATAGCTGCTGACATATCAAATCGTCTGATGGGCTGCAATGTCACCTCAGATGCATTCTCTGGCGAGTAACACATATTTAAAAACCCACCCATATCTTTTCTGAGTGCTCTGTATTCTGGAAGATATCTTCCTGCCTGTCTCATGAACCAAAAGGGTGGCTTGTCTGATAAATGACGTGCAAATATTTTTTCTAACGATGTCATCTATAGTTTCTTTTCTTTATAGATTTAAAAAGGGATGATGTAGATAGTGATAGTACCCTATGAAAGATGGGGATTAAGGCTTTTCAAATATTATCCCATGAGTTTTACACCATTCTTTGCTCGCTGTCTAAAACATTTGGATAACTCTTTTAGCCTATTGTTTTTATGAGTGAGAAATAGAGTGTAGGGCTGTGGTTATCTTTTGAATAATGACCGAATAAATCCAGTATAAAAAAAAAACTATAAAAATTAATAAAGAACACACAGTGTGGAAAAGCCATGAAAAGCCCGTTATTAAAAATAAGTTATCGGGGATAAGATGAAGAAACTGTTTATACACTCTTAAACATCTCTTAACTCCATAGGGTTATACACAGGGTTATGAAGAGTCCTTTTACTATTATTATGTCAGTGAAAGCTGGTATCTAGCTTTTATAGATAGTGAAATAAGATGGATCCCGTGCCGTAGCACGGGATGACGAAGAATGTGATACGGGATACCTTCAGCAAGATATTTTTATCTTGTCATATAGCTTATACGAGGTCAGGAGGCCGAGTCAGCCTTGAGCGTCACGAGTCGTAGACCAGCGAAGCTAACTGACATGCCTATTGCGGAGGACAGAATGTCCGTAGCAGTGGCAATTAAACAATCCCCTACCTTCTACACTGATGCGCCATCACAGTGAGATATCGCGAGCAAATAAGTGTTTGTTCGCTGGAGCGTTTTAGCTCTGTTTCAGCTTTGGTCATGGTGGCTAGAATTCTATCAATGGTGGTGGCGCGGCAGCGACCCATATGACGACCGAATGATTGCTGCTGTTTATAAAATACAGGTGGGCGAACCATCTTCATGGCATCGGCAGGTGACTTTCCGTTAGCTGTAAAACCCTGAGCGGCGGAGAGTCGTGTAAAATAACGCCCGACAGAACGTAATATTGCAATCGAGTTCACTCCCTCAGATTCCAGCCTCTGAATAAGTTGGTTTACTTTTGCTGTGTTGCCATCTGCCACAGCCGTGCATAAATCATCAAAACCCTTATCATCATTTTGGTTGATGAGTTCAGAGACGATATCAATGGTGAGTTGTTTCTCATTGCCCATATAGGTAATTATTTTATCAATCTCGCTATTAGTGACGCCTCTGTCATTTCCGAGTGATTGTTTGATAATTTCTACTATGTCGCGATTATAGGACAACCCCGCCGCATCAAATTTTTCCTTAATGATGCGTTCGAGTGCATAGCCTTCCTCACGATAACAGGCGATCGTAGCAATGGTTTTTTCTTGCTCACAGAGTTTGCGTAATGTCGAGCGCGCTGTTAATTCACCCGCGAGCAAAATTAGCTGATTTTGACATTCGGGAAGTTCAGTCGCTTGCTTCACTATCTTGGATATTTTGTCACCAGCATTGCGCACGATGATAATGGGGTTGTCACCCATGAGGCTCATCGCCGAGAGTGCTTCATAGAGTTTGCTTGGCTCGTCTTTAATGTCTGATGCTTCAAGCTGTGTTGTTGCAAACGGATCGTCAGGCAGTTCGGCAATGCTCGCGACGAGTGCTTTTGCATTGTCCCGAATAAGGCCTTCGTCCGGCCCAAAAATGAGTATTGTTTGGTAATGGTCTGGTTTTTTTACAAAAGCGGCGACATCTCTGGGTGCAATTTTTACCATTACTGAGCACCCGTTTGATAGGCAGAGAATTTCGCTCCTATCCGTAGCGCATATTCTTCAGCAATTTCGGCGACGGCTTTTGTCACGATGTCTTCAGAACTGATATATTCCGCGTAATTATCATCTGAGGTATTATAGCTCACAATACGGCTGATTTTCCCCGTGGTTATATTGGTGCTATTTTTTTTATGCTTGAGAGCATAATCAGAGGTAATGGTTGTGCGATAGCGTTGAATTTCACCATCCGTATCAACAATGGTCGCCTTTTTATTAACAACAAGCGATATCATGAGCTCATAGGGTTTTTCCGTTTTAAAGGCGGAGGCTGTATCACGATAGAATAAGTCTTCTGTCTTGGCTTTTAAGACGGCACTTTCACGGCTATTAGAAACTTCGGTTATACCAATATGAGCTAATGTTGCAGCATAAGGAGATGATTTTGTCGCGTACATAGGTTCAAACCCGCACGAGCAAAGCGCAAGCAAAGAGAGCCCTATAATATATTTACGCAACAACAACATTCACAATCCTATTGGGCACCACAATTACTTTACGTACCGTTTTGTCAGCAATGAAGTCAGATAACTTTTTGTCGTTCATTGCCGCTTTTTCTACCGTAGCTTTATCACTGTCTTTTGCAAGCTCTAACGTAGAGCGTAATTTGCCATTCACCTGCAATGCGATGGTGACCGTATCTTCCACCAACAATGAATCATCTGTTTTTGGCCAGGCGCGATGTACAATCATTTCTTCGCCGCCAAGTGCCGCCCACATTTCTTCAGCTAAATGCGGCAAGAATGGAGAAATGATATGGGTTAATCCTTCCAATGCTTCGCGAACGACCCAAGCCGCATCAGCGGACGATGTTGCATCAATACCACCGAGCATATTGGTGAATTCACGAATAAGGGCTACCGCTTTGTTGAAATGGAAGTCTTCAATATGTTTTGCAACACCAGCAATAGTGCTATGTGTTTTGCGACGCATTGCGATAAGAGACTGGTCAGATAAGGTAGGAGTTGTTTCGAGCGAAATGCCTGAGACTATATCTGCATTATCATGAAGCAATCGCCATAATTTGCTAACATAACGCCATGCGCCATCAATACCAGAATCTGTCCATTCTAAATCTCGGTCAGGCGGGCTATCAGATAACATAAACAGACGTGCCGTATCAGCGCCATAGCTTCCCATAATATGGCGAGGATCTACGACATTCTTTTTCGATTTACTCATCTTCTCAGAACGACCAAGGGTCACCGCCTCGCCCGTTTGTTGGTGCGTGACTTTATCGCCGTCTTTTACGATATCATCAGGAAATAGCCACTTGCCTTCAGCATCTTTATAGGTTTCGTGACACACCATACCTTGCGTTTGTAACCCTTTGAAAGGCTCTTTGACTGAGAGATGTCCGCAATCGCGTAAAGCACGTGTGAAGAAACGTGAATAAAGCAAATGGAGCACTGCATGTTCTACACCGCCAATATAGAGGTCAACAGGCAAACGTTTATCGCAGAGTTCTTTAACCAAGCCGTCACTTGATGCATCAGAACAAAAGCGCGCATAGTACCATGAAGACTCAAAGAACGTATCGAATGTGTCTGTTTCACGCGTTGCATCTTTTGAGCATGACGGGCATGTCGTATTTTTCCAAGTTGCGTGATGAACAAGCGGGTTGCCAGGTTTATCAAATGATACATCATCAGGTAGTTCAACAGGCAGCTGATTTTTAGGAACAGGAACCGCGCCACAATCATCGCAATAAATAATCGGAATCGGGCAGCCCCAATAACGTTGACGAGAAACGCCCCAATCACGCAAACGGAAATTTACTTTCTTTTCGCCCGCGCCGATTTCAACGAGCTTATCAAGAATGACTTCACGCGCATCATCGGTAGACATGCCATTGAGGAAATCAGAGTTGATGAGTTTTCCAGATTCCGTATAAGCTTCATTTTCTATTGTGAAGTTTTCAGAGTCTTTTGGTGCAACGACAGCTGTTACGTCTAAATCATATTTACGAGCGAAATCGAGATCGCGCTGGTCATGCGCAGGGCATGCAAAGACAGCGCCGGTGCCATAATCCATCAACACGAAATTAGCGATATAAACAGGGAATGTTTTGTCGGAGAATGGATGCGTTACACGGAGCCCAGTATCATAGCCTTTTTTCTCTGCTTTTTCGATCGCTTCTTCGCTGGTGCCAAGTTTGGAACATTCATCAATGAAGGCTTGTGCTTCAGCTGAATCTTGAGCAAGCTCTTTGGCTAGTGGATGGTCGGGTGATATGCCACAAAATGACATGCCGAAAAGCGTGTCGGGTCTTGTAGTGTAAACTTCAATCGATTTCTGGTTGGGCGTGGCATTATCAAGCGCGAATGAAACCATTGCTCCAGTGGATTTCCCAATCCACTTTTCCTGCATCACCAACACTTTGTTTGGCCAGCCGCTCTTGAGGTCGTCCAGCGAGGTGAGAAGATCGTCAGCATAGTCCGTAATGCGCAAGAACCATTGCGACAACGTCTTGCGTTCTACGGGTGCACCCGAGCGCCAACCCTTGCCGTCAACCACCTGCTCATTGGCAAGCACGGTGTTGTCGATAGGGTCCCAATTGACGACCGCCTCTTTGCGATAGGCAATGCCTTTATCTAGCATATCAAGGAAGAAGCCTTGTTCATGTTTATAATAATCAGGTGAACATGTCGCAAACTCGCGGGACCAATCATAGGAGAGCCCGATAGATTTGAGCTGTTCACGCATGGTCTCAATGTTTTTGTAGGTCCATTTTGCAGGATGCACATTATTTTCAATAGCTGCATTTTCAGCAGGCAAACCAAACGCATCCCACCCCATTGGGTGAAGCACGTTGAAGCCTTGCGTGCGTTTATAGCGAGCAATCACATCGCCGAGCGTGTAGTTGCGTACATGCCCCATATGGATGTTGCCCGAAGGATAGGGGAACATTTCTAAGGCATAGAATGATGGTTTATCGCTCGTATCATCAGCATCAAAGGCGCCTGTGTCACCCCATCTTTTTTGCCATTTTTGTTCTGCGAGTTTAAAGTTATAGCGTTCACTGGTCATGCGGTGCATTCTTTTTATTGTATGGATTGTTTTACTTTGAGCTCGCGTGCGCGGGTGAGAATAGTATTTTCTAATTTGCGAGCAGTTGACGGATTGATAGATGCATCTACCCATTCACCATCAGCGTTTGTTTGTTTGAAGACAGACACCTTGATGCCGTCTGCGCGGAGCGTTCTATCTAAGATGAGTGCAGTCATCTTAAAGCGCTCGCTTGGTGTTTTAGGGTCAGCATACCAATCGGTAATAATAACACCGCCAAATGGGTCAGCCGATACGAGCGGCATGAATGAAAGCGTGTCGAGAGTGGCGCGCCACAAAAAACCGTTTACACCAATGGGGCTTCCGCCGCCAGATGATTCGCCATCCTTGCCGCCAAAGAGCGTTAAACCGCCTTCACCAGAAAGAGAGCCGCGAGATTCAATCCGCTCGTCGCGAGCATTTTTAGGGGTGCCAGCACGTTCGGTTTCCACAGTTGAGCAGGCAGTAAAGAGTGAGCATAGCGCTAAAGGGAGCAAGAGTGTTTTCATGTGAATGTCTCAGGTAATTAATAAATAAAAAAGGCGATGCTATATAAGCACCGCCTTCCCTATTTC
>CALJMC010000143.1 GCA_937982385.1 uncultured Rickettsiales bacterium
GTCGCAAGAAGCGCTTTCACGCAAGATGATGGAATTGTTGGGCTTTGACTTCGATACAGGTCGTCAGGATTTGAGTGTGCACCCATTCTGTGGTGGCGTGCCGGGTGATATACGTTTGACCACGCGTTTTAATGAATCTGATTTTACTGAAGGTATGTTTGGTGTGCTGCATGAAACAGGGCACGCGCTGTATGAAATGGGATTGCCATCTGACTGGTTGCGCCAACCTGTCGGGCAGGCGCGCGGTATGAGTATGCATGAAAGTCAGTCGCTGTTTGTTGAGATGCAGGTTTCGCGCAGCCGAGAGTTCGCAGAATTCATCACCCCGCATGTGCGACAGTCGCTCGGCAAAACAAATGAAGCATGGGGAGCGGATGATTTTTATGCCTTGACCACAAAGGTTGAGCGTAGCCTAATTCGTGTAAATGCCGATGAGGTGACTTATCCTGCGCATGTGATGTTGCGCTATAATTTGGAGAAAGCATTACTCGCAGATGATTTGCCAGTGGAAGATTTACCTGCTGCATGGAATGACGGCATGGCACGCCTGGTGGGTATTCGACCTGATTCTGATAGTAATGGGTGTCTACAAGACATCCATTGGCCAGAAGGGGCGTTGGGCTATTTCCCGACCTATACGCTCGGTGCGATGATTGCGGCGCAATTGTTTGAATCCGCCGCGACCGCGCTTCCCAATGTGAATAACCAGATTGCTAAGGGCGAGTTTTCGGAATTGTTCGGTTGGTTAAAGAAAAACATCCATTCGCAAGGCTCTAGCCAATCTACGGATGATATGCTAAAAGCGGCTACAGGTAAGGGCATTGACCCGCATTGCTTTATTCGTCATTTGAAGGCACGTTACTTATGATTCGTTATCAATCTACGCGCGGACAGTCGCCAGAACTGTCATTTGAGGAAGTGGTTCTCACAGGGCTAGCACCTGATGGTGGGTTGTATGTGCCGAATGAGTTGCCACATTTTTCACCTGCTGAAATCGCGGATATGGCACGGTTGAGCTATCCTGAATTGGCATTTAAGATTCTCTCACCTTTTACCACTGGTACATTGAGTGATAATGAGCTGAAAAGGCTGCTGGATAAGAGCTACAGCACATTTAGGCACACAGCAATTGCTCCGCTTAAGCAGCTTGGGAAAGGGCAGTGGTTAATGGAATTGTTCCAAGGGCCCACGCTTGCATTTAAAGATTTTGCATTGCAGTTTCTCGGCAATTTAATGTCACATATCTTAGCTAAACATAACAAACAAGTGACGGTGCTTGGCGCGACGTCGGGCGATACGGGATCAGCGGCGATTGCGGGCTGTCGTGGCAGTAAACATATGGAAATCGTGATCTTGTTTCCAGATGGACGCGTGTCTGATGTGCAGCGCAAACAGATGACAACAGTGCCTGATGCGAACGTGCATTGCGTTGCGCTGGACGGAAACTTTGATGACTGTCAGCGTATTGTGAAGACGCTTTTTGTTGATATGGAGTTTAAAGAGAAACACCCTCTTGTGGCGGTGAATTCGATCAACTGGTGCCGTATTTTGGCGCAGGTAGTCTATTATTTCCATGCGGCTTTGTCGCTTGGCTCTCCTGCGGTGGCTCCAAGTTTTTCAGTTCCCACTGGTAATTTTGGTGACATCTATGCTGGCTATTTAGCCAAGAAGATGGGACTGCCGATGGGTGATCTGGTGATTGCATCAAATCGTAATGATATTTTGACGCGCTGTTTTGATACGGGGACCTATCATATGGATGGGGTCGAGGCGTCGCTCAGCCCAAGTATGGATATTGAGATCTCGAGCAATTTCGAGCGGTTGTTATTTAATCTCTATGAAGGTGATGCGGAGGCGGTGAATGCGTTGATGGTGAGTTTGAAGCAATCAGGTTCCTTCACTCTCAGCGAAGGGGCACATGCCGCGCTGAAAGCCCAATTTGCGGCTTATAAGGTTGATGATAGTGACACGCTGAAAGTGATTAAGACTGTGTATGAAGAGGCAGGCGAGTTGCTTGACCCACATACGGCTGTGGGTATTCAGGCTGCAGAGGAACATGTTGCAGCCAATAGTGCAGCGACACCTATGGTGACGCTCGCCACTGCACACCCTGCTAAATTCCCTGATGCAGTGAAGAAGGCGGTAGGCATTGAGCCTGCATTGCCGCACCACATGGCGGATTTGTTCGATTTACCTGAGCGCATGACCAATGAGCCGAATGATCCTGAAGCCATCAAGATGATGATTAAAGGGCTTTAGCTATGATGTGCTTATCGCCATTAATACCCGTATCCTCTATCGTCATACCCGCGCAGGCGGGTATCCATATTGCCACATTATACCGTGCTGAGAGGTGGACTCCCGCCTGCGCGGGAGTGACGGGAGTGGGGAATGCATAGTTCCGAAAAACAGCCACTGATTGGTGTGATTGATATGGGGTCAAACTCGGTCAGGCTGGTTGTCTATGACGGGCTGAAGCGTGTGCCGAAGGTGCTCTATAACGAAAAATATGATTGCCGATTGGGTGATGGGCTAGAAGAGACAGGGCGTTTGACGGAGGCCTCCAAAGAACGGACGCGCAGGGCGATAGCGCGCTTTGTTTATCTCGCGAAACATATGGAAGTCTCGGAACTTTATACGCAAGCAACTGCAGCCTTGCGTGATGCTGAGGATGGACCGGAGTTTGTGGCTGAGCTTCGCGAAAGATTTGGCATTGAACCAGAAGTTATTTCAGGGCGGCGTGAGGCGGAGCTGGCTGCGCTTGGAGTGATGTCATCTCTCCATAAAACAGAGGGTTTTGCGGGTGATTTTGGTGGCGGTAGTTTTGAACTTGTAAAGCTTCACCATAAACGTTTTTCTGCACGTCAGTCATTGCCCATGGGTGCGTTGCGTTTGGTCGATAGGGCCGGCACTGATGCTGATAAAATGCGACTGGCCATTCGTGATTATTTGGCCCAGGTTGATTGGTTGGAAGCATCGGATGATACCAAGCAATTCTATGCGATTGGCGGTGGTTTCCGTTCACTTGCTAACATTCATATGGAGAGGGTGGATTATCCGCTCGAGCAGCTGCATGGCTATACGTTGGAGTCGGATGCGTTGATGGTGTTTTTACAGGATCTAGTGCAGATTCCACCCAGTGAGTGGAGGGCTATTGATGGGCTAGCATCGCGACGTCGCACGTCGTTCCTGCCGAGCGTATTGATTCTGCAAGAGGTGATTCGTGCGAGCGGGTGTGAGCGTGTGATATTCTCGCGTAGCGGTATTCGCGAAGGGTTGCTTTATGATCGTTTGCCAGTTGAAGAGCGTGCACTTCTTGCGCTCCCCGCATCACTCAAAAACATTCAGCATAAGCGTCAGATGGATGAGGATTATGCTCGTGTTCTTGAAGCATGGATTATGGCATTTTGTCCCGAGGCGGTGAGTCGTGATAGCAAGCAGCATGTGCTGCATGCGATGTGTGAATTGGGCGATATGGCATTGCCAATAACACAGCAATTCCGCGCGCAATGGGCGTTTGACCATATTATTCAGGCCAATATTTGGGGCATGTCGCATCGTGAACGTGTGCTTTTGGCGCTTGCGGTTTATCATCGTTATCGCAGACGTTGGCGTGAGAAAAGCAACCCGCTTTTGCAATTGGTGAATGCGCGTCAACTGGCATGGGCACAGTTGGTAGGGCAGCTTGCTGAGTTTGCGTTTGAGCTCTCTGGTGGCGTTGGTGAAATATTGAAAGATATCACGTTGATGCGGGCAGAGAATGGTCAGATATCCATTACGGGAACGGAGGAAGCGCTCGCGATGATTCCGCCGATTTCTGAGAAGCGGCTGGATGGGTTGGGTGCGATGTTGAGTGCATATGAGAGTTTTTCTTCATAGTCTGCCTTGGGAATTTCCATCACACCGAATTGTTTGAGGTGATCATTTACATATTGGGTGTCGAGCAGACTATATCCACATGCCCGTAATATCGCGACAAGGTAGATAAGGCATATTTTGCTGGCATGGTTTGCGGTAGAGAACATGCTTTCACCAAAGAACCCGCCACCAAGGCTGATGCCATAGAGTCCGCCGACGAGTTCATCACCCTTCCAACACTCTACGCTATGGGCATAGTCATGTTCGGCGAGTTGAGAATATAGGTCGATGATTTTCTGATTTATCCAACTACCTGATTCATGGGAGCGCGGTGTCTTGGCGCAGGCGGTGATGACGTCATGGAAGCATGTGTCGATGGTAATACGATAGGTGCTGCTCTGGATAAGACGTGATGCATCTTGGCGCAAACTGCGGGGTATTTTGAAACTATCGAGCGGTATGATGCCGCGCATCTCAGGTGAAAACCAGAATAGTTCTTCGGAATCGCGGGACTCTGCCATTGGAAAATGTCCGTTGGCATAGGCGTTGAGCAATATTTCAGGAGTAAGGTTTTCCATAGTGAGAACTCGCAATCTACGAGGACAGTATGTCCGAGTCAGCCTTGAGCGTCACGGAGTGACACGCCTATTGCGTAGCGCAGGAGCGCGGAGCAGGGGCATTAAATATTACTTATGACGGAATTTGATTCTGCCCTTGCTGAGGTCATAGGGTGTCATCTCAACAGTGACCTTATCACCCGCTAGCACGCGAATACGGTTTTTGCGCATACGACCAGAGGAATGTGCAAGCACTTCATGCCCGTTTTCTAATGTTACGCGGAACATTGCGTTTGGAAGCACTTCTTGCACTTCGCCTTCAAATTCGATTAGTTCTTCTTTAGCCATCTGTTATATTTCGCTTTCGTTATATGTGAGTGTCTTGCTACATTATTAGCTGTTTTAATACAAGGAAAATCCTAGAACCGCCATTTTAGTCCTGCATGAAGTGAGGAGGATGTCCAGTTAGCTTCGTTCACTTTGGTTTGTCCGATGCTACCATCGATAATGTAGGTGGTATCCAGACCATCTTCCATTTGGAAGCTTTTAATCCACCCGCTCAGGAATAAATCCATATTTTTATAAACATTATAAGCATAGTCGGCCTTAAGAGCGAACCCTTGGCTATCGCCCTCATGAATATAGCTTAAAGGTTGCTGAAACCCTGTGACGGGTTCAGTTCTAAGGTTCCATTGGGCTTCGGCATAATAATCACCTAATAGGTGGTAATCCCCACGAATGTTGAATTTATGCCTTCCAAACACGCTTCCCATTTTGAGCCCTAGATACGCACCACTCCACTCTGCTTCATAGGTGCTATCCAGTCCTGCGAAGGGGCCCAAAGGAGGCGTTACAAGCGCAGTTTCGACGGTTTGCACTGCATCTGTCATCTTCATGGTGATAATGTTGGATTCATACCCCACGAGCGGGGTGATAAAAAAACGTCTTTGCGGGTGTTTAACAATATCAAATTGGTAGCCGACCCCTAGACTATACCCTGACGCGCTACTATCGCTTGCATCATTGTTGGAACGGGAAAATTCAAGCGTACGGTTGTCGCCATTATAATCTGAATCTTGGTTGTCGCCTGAAATAGCGTTGGCAATATTGAAATTGCCTTCAAGGTATAAGCCTGTAAGACCTGAGCGGTTTACGAGATAATCAGCCTCACCACGCAGCTCGATCATTTGCACGTCTGTCCATTCAAGTTCTGAGAGGATGTTGGGAGTTGTTCCGCTCAAGTTTCCCGCAATATTCCAATCGAGCTCATCCACACGATAGCCAACGGAGAGCCCAACATTGAGGTCGTTGCCCTTAATGTTGGGCTCAGACGCACGTTTCCATGGTTTGATATAGTTGTTTTCAGCCTGCTGGGCCGCGTTGGGGGCGGTGTTATGTGGGAGTAAAGAATGTTTGGCAACTGGTCTTGGAACGCCAACTTGCGGCACCTGATGTTGCTGCGCACGTTGATGCCATTGAGGGACGGTGTTGGGCTGAGGCGGTGCTACATAGCGTTGCGGTTGAGGCGCCACGAAGGTTGGCTGCGGAGGGATATAGACCGATTGCCCTTGCGGTGCTTGATAGCGCTGTATTTGCAGGCGCTGATGATGCTGATAAAATTGTTGAGGCTGGCTGGGCTGATAGCGAGCTACTTCCGCCAGAGCATGGCTCTGCAAAAGGCATCCCGCAATGACGGCATATAGTAATTTCCTGCGCATAGTTAATGGCTAGCACAGCTTGTGCCTAAGCAATACCCATTTCGGCAATTTTGCGCCGTAAGAAGTGACGAAATGCGCGAATGCGGCGAGAACCACGCATGTCTTCAGGATAAACAAGATAGGCTTCGAGTTTTGGCCCCTCTATGTTGGGTAGCACTTTGGTAACATTGCGGGCGCGGCGTACCACAAAATCGGGCAGGGCGGCGATGCCAATATCACTCTTCACCGCGCGTAAAATTCCAACCATCGAGTTCATGCTGATGGAAGGGGTGATGGGCGTGCCTTGTTTTTGTGCGGTATGCAGCAACCAATTCACATCATTGAATGGCTGACTACTGCCCTCTGCGGCATATCCAATGACAGTATGGCTGTCGAGGTTGGCGAGTGATTTGGGCGTGCCATTATCGCGCAAATAATTGTTGGAGGCATAAATCGCATTGTTAAATTCTGCGAGTTTGCGTTGGATGACATTGGGTTCTTTCGATTCATACAGGCGAATCGCGATATCTGCCTCACGCATCGACACATCCACCGCGCGGTCATCAATAATCAGCTCCAATTGGATGTCGGGATAGAGTGCGTGGAACTCTTTGATCATCGGGATAATGAGGATTGTACCAAGCGCAATAGGCACCGTAATGCGAAGCTTGCCGCTAGGTTTTTCGGTCATCTCGTGAAGTGCAGATTCTGTGCGGCTGAGTTTTTGGAAGATGTCAGTGGCGGTCTGCATCAGCAATTCGCCTTGCTCAGTCAGCAATAGCCCACGTGACCGACGATGGAAAAGAGACGTTTTGAGCTGGTCTTCTAATCCCTGAATTTGACGGCTCACAGCAGACTGGCTCAAGCCCAATTCCTCACCAGCACGGGTGATGTTTTGCGTTTTAGCAACGGCGTGGAAGACGCGTAATTTATCCCAATCGAGCATATATTGTTTCCCCGTTCTCGTCATTCCGTGTCGAGCACGGAATGACGAGAACATGTTGTTATGTTATGCAAATTCTGCATAGCATGATTATTTCGAGATGGGAATAATTGATTTGCCTCAGGCTTATAACTATCCGTATAGCTGAATGCACCGCAAGGAGGCGGTGCGAGACTTCAGCATCACGAAGCGACAGCGGAGCAACGTGCAGGCTGCACGGCTGCAAAGCCATAAAAACTATCCATGCTCAGCTAAAAACTTATCTGCTTCGAGCGCTGCCATACAGCCTGTGCCTGCTGATGTAATGGCTTGGCGGAAGATTTTGTCTTGTACGTCACCTGCGGCATAGAGACCGGGGATGTTGGTGGCGGTGCTGTCATTTTTGGTGATGATGTAATTATCCTCATCCATATCGACGGCATCTTTAACCAGCCATGTGTTGGGGTCGTGGCCAATGGCTACGAACGCGCCGTAGCAAGGGATGTCTGACACTTCATCGGTTTTTACATTTTTAATGCGAATGGCGGTGAGTCCGAGCGGGTCTTCATCACCGATGAATTCTTCGACTACGCTATCCCACACAACCGTTACTTTTTCATTTGCGAACAGGCGGTCTTGCGCGATTTTCTCTGCGCGTAATTCGTCACGGCGGTGAACGAGCGTTACTTTTGATGCGATGTTAGCGAGGAAGAGCGCTTCTTCGACTGCGCTGTTGCCGCCACCAATGACAGTGACTTCTTTGCCTTTATAGAAGAACCCGTCGCAGGTCGCGCAGGCTGATACGCCGAAATTTTGGAACTTGGTTTCAGATTCCATGCCCAACCAGCGTGCGGATGCGCCTGTGCAGAGGATGACTGTGTCGCCTGTGTAGCTGTCACCAGATTCGCCTTTGCAGACGAACGGACGTTTTGATGTGTCGAGTTCGGTAATGGTGTCATGGATAATTTTTGTGCCAACATTTGCGGCTTGCTTTTCCATTTGTTCCATCAACCATGGGCCTTCAATAGGGTCTGCAAAACCGGGGTAGTTCTCAACATCTGTAGTGATGGTGAGCTGCCCGCCTGGTTGCATGCCATGCACCATAATAGGCTCTAGCCCTGCACGTGCGGCATAAACAGCAGCGGAACAACCTGCTGATCCTGAGCCGATGATGAGTACTTTGGTTTTGTGTGTTTCAGCCATGGGAAATCTTTCTTATCAAAAAAAGTGGGCGACGACGAATCGCCGCCCGAGGAGGGGTAAATCTAGCTACATACCCTAGAGGTTAGCAGCATTTTTCTCGAGGTAGGACGCAACGCCATCAGCGTTGGGCTTCATGCCGTCATCACCCTTGTTCCAACCAGCTGGACAGACTTCGCCATGCTCTTCGTGGAAATTCAATGCATCAACCATACGAATCGCTTCGTCAACATTGCGACCAAGTGGCAAGTCGTTCACGATTTGGTGACGTACAATGCCTGCGCCATCAATGAGGAATGTGCCGCGGAATGCAACAGCTTCGTTGAGCAATACGTCATAATCGCGAGCGATTTGTTTGGTAAGGTCAGCTACCATAGGGAACTGAACATTGCCGATACCGCCTTTATTGACGTCTGTATTTTTCCATGCAAGGTGGGTGAATTGTGAATCTACACTCACAGCAATAACTTTTGCACCGCGTTCTTCGAAGTCTTTGATACGATTTGCGAATGCAATGATTTCAGATGGGCATACGAATGTGAAATCGAGTGGGTAGAAGAAGATAACCCCTGTTTTTCCACCAAGATATTCGGTTAGGTTGAATGCTTCGTTTATGCTGTTGTCAGGCATCACTGCTTGTGCTGTGAAATCTGGTGCTTTTTTGCCAACGAGTACGCTCATTTTTAGTCTCCATTTATTTGTGTTTAAGGCGTGTTTGCCTTGAAACCCAGACTATAGATTTTGCTCAACTTTACAAGTCGATTTTATTGATGAAGGTGATAGATTTTGTTTATGGGAGAGATAGCTTCATTAATGATTTTGTCACAGAATCGTCACACACCAGACGCATATGATCGATTATATATGACGGCAGTAAAAATAATAAAAAGATACGCATATTATGAAGATTTGGAAAGCACAGGACGGTGAAGTGTCACAGGGTGCTGAGGCTGTGTTTTCTAGTACTGGTAACGTAAATTTTGATTCAGGTTCTTTCAATAAGCCTTTTATGTTGGATACACCTGCGGTAATTTATTTTCCGGGCAAGGGTACCGTTTTGCCTGATGTTCATGAGAAGCGAAGTAATCAAGAAAAAGAAGAAATGTTGGAAAGCTTCAACAGTACCGTTAAAGATGCAAAGGGTTTGTATGATGTGCATTTGAGTGAAGGAGAAAATCCACCCGAATTCTATATTGCGGCCTATACGGATAACTTATCTGACCCTCCGAGTAAAAATGAAGCCTCTGTAACTGGTGTTCTGAAAAAATACGGAAGTTACGTAGATGCCGCATTGAAAAATTGTTACGGTTATGATGATTATAAGGGGAGCCGTTTAAAGCAAGTGTTTGCACATAAGAAGAGGCCCGCTAGCTTTTTCTCGCATGACGCTAAGATGTTCGTAGATGACATGTTGATGCCGGCGATTACGGACAAGGATAACGACCTGCTCCCAACAGAAGAGGTGAAACATAAACTCGATAATCTTACTCTCATCGGTTTTAGCTATGGCTCTATTTTTTGCAAAGAGGTGGAGAATCGGTTGCAACGTCAGCTTGCTAAGCACGAGATGACAGAACAAGAGATTACGGATGTGATGCAGCATGTGGTGACGATGAGTTCATCATCAGTGGCGCGTGTGCGTGGTTCGCAGAATCTATTTACAGGGTATCATTTTGAAGGGCGCCTTGACGTGTTGCGCCGCAACGTGCAGTCTCTTACGTCTGAGTTAATTCGGGGAGTCCCAACATTTCCTGATAGTAAAAGGCGAGATGTTGCCGTGCCGGAAGGTGTGCGAGGTATGAGTCCAGAAGTGCGTGAAAGACATTCATGGAAGGGTTTGGAGATTCGTGACTCTGTGTATAAAAAGCGCGGCTTGATACATGATGCTTATAGCAGTGTGCGGGCGAAGGTAGATGGCGATTATGAGCCTGTGTCTATCAATAATAGTGTTATCATATTACTAGATGCCCCAGAGACATACACCTCCTATGGCAATTTGCAGGATATCTATCAGGAGAACCCTGAAAGTGCCACCGAGAATAAATGGCATCATCAATTTGGTGCGGCATTGCTGTCAGATCCCAACAAGCAGTGTCATGTACTGTTGTTTAACCGTGTGTTGAATAATGCGATAGAGCGGGGCGCGCATCGCAATGGTGTTGATATGGGTGATTCTAGACATCTTCGAGAGTTGATAACCCAAGTGCCGTGGCATGACATGATGCCCGATAACATGCGTAGGCAGTTTCAGAATAAAGTGCAACATGCATTCATGTTGGGAGATATAGCACCTTTCACCGAGCAATATTGTGATGTGCCAAAGGGTTCCCCCGTTATTATTGGCGCCGTCAATAGAGTGACAAGTCTGTTTTCACAGAAGTAGGGGACTAGCGTAACTTAGCAACTGCCGCGGCGATGCGCTCACATGCTTCGGTGAGCTTGTCATCTGATGT
>CALJMC010000144.1 GCA_937982385.1 uncultured Rickettsiales bacterium
CTGTACATTTGGCCACCAGTTTATGATAGACATCACGCAGATGCGTCACATCCGCAATCGCATAGACCAGCTGTTCTTCAGTAAGCGGACGTTTTGACCAATCGGTGAATTGCTGCGATTTATCAATCGAGCGTTTGAGCAAACGTGAAACAATATTCTCATACCCGACTTGCTCACCCATGCCGCAGACTGCACCTGCTATTTGTGTATCAAAGACTGGTTTCGGCAAGTTGCCGCCCATCGCAGCAGCGAAGATTTCCATGTCCTGCCCACCCGCGTGGATTACCTTCAACACCGCCTCATCCGCCATTAATGTATACATCGGCGCAAGGTCAATACCATCCGCCAACGGGTCAACCGCAACCGCCAGCTCCTCATCAGAGCCACTCGCAAGCTGCACAAGGCATAATTTAGGGTAATAGGTTTTCTCACGCAAAAACTCGGTATCTATCGTAATAAAATCATCTTTAGCGAGTTTTGTGCATATGTCTGCCAACTCGGCGGTGGTCGTAATAACGTGAACCATAGGGTGTTTTCATTCATTTAAAGGCTTTAAAACACCACTATAGCGGTTTTAACGTTTGGGTGAAGCGCTTTCTTGTTTCACACAATCATAGTCTGGCAGGCCAGATATATCAGGTTCACATTTGTTGTCAGCGGGCGTGGACTCTTCGATAGGCGTTTTACTATCTATCATTCCATCGAGGAGGTCCGCAAGGTAGCCCGCTGGGTTCGCTATAGCGCCAGAACCGAACCAGCCTTTTACTTTATTTAAATCTGGTTCTGAAGCATCCTGCTGTGGCGCAGGTTTTTCTTCATATTCTTCTAACTTTGGAGGATCATCGCTCATTTACAATCTCTTTCATTATCGTTACTCGTACTAACTATACAGAAAGAGTGTTACAGCTTTTTTAAGGCAAGCGAAGAAAACAGCTTATTTCTGCGTGCGCTCCCACGCACGATATTTTGCAACATAGCGCTCATGCTCTGCGAATGTTTTAGAAAAATGATGCCCTCCGCCGCCTGTCGCGACAAAGAAAAGATAATCATGACTCTGTGGATTTAATACAGCTTCTATCGCCGCACGTCCAGGGTTTGCAATCGGCGTCGGTGGCAACCCAGCAATATGATAGGTATTATACGCGTTCTTATTCGCCAAGTGACTCTTGCGGATTCTACGGTCATATTTGCCATTTTGCATATACATACCATAAATAACAGTCGGGTCAGTTTGCAGCTTCATGCCCATACGCAAGCGATTGATAAAGACACCGGCCACTTGCTTGCGTTCTGCGCCTATGCCTGTTTCTTTTTCTACAATGGATGCTAGAATGAGTGCTTCCTTCTTGGTCTTTAACGGAAGCCCAACCTCACGCTGTTCCCATAATTCATTGAGCGTTTTGGTCATGCCTTTGCGCATAGTATCAATGACCTTCGCACGGCTATCACCACGTAAGTAAGAATAGGTTTCAGGCAGCAACTCGCCCTCACCCACATTTGCAGGGACATCACCTTTAAGATAGCGCGCTTTTTGCACACGCTTCAGAACGTCTTTCGTCAGCAGCCCCTCTGGAATAGTCACGCTACGCGACACCGCTTTTCCATCTGCCAACAACGCCACCACATCACGCGGCGAGGTGCGCGGTTCAAACAGATATTCACCTGCTTTAAACATCGCTTCTTTATTATTCAGCACCACATAGGCTTTGAACAAATAGCGATTAGGAATCACATTTTCATCAGCAAGTTTGTTCGTAATCTGACGAAAGCTCATACCACGATCAACGATGAATGTCTTCTCACCTTGGAGAGATCCAGCTGATTTTGCATGATTTTGAATAAACATATATGCGCCCACCGCAGCCACCATCGCAAGGACGGGAGACCATTTGATGAGAAACCATATTTTGCGCATGGGCTACACTTTTTTCACGATGAGACTAGCATTCGTACCACCAAACCCAAACGAGTTGGAGAGCGCTACGTTCACTTGCTGTTCGCGTGCTGTATGTGGCACTAAGTCGAGGTCACATGCATCAGACGGGTTGTCGAGGTTCAATGTAGGAGGCACGATATTGTGATAGACTGACAAGGCTGAAAAGATTGCCTCAACGCTCCCTGCCGCACCAAGCAAATGCCCAATGGCGGACTTGGTAGATGACATCACCATTTGATCTGCAGCAGAACCAAACAGACGCTTCACCGCACCATGCTCAATTTCATCACCAAGTGGAGTAGATGTTCCATGTGCATTTACATAGTCAATATCTTCAGGGTTCATACCCGCTTTTTCCATCGCCATTTTCATCGCGCGGAATCCGCCATCACCATCAGAGGCTGGAGCCGTGATATGATGTGCATCACCTGACAAACCATAGCCCGCAACTTCCGCATAAATCGTAGCACCACGTGCTTTGGCATGTTCATATTCTTCAAGTACGACAACGCCCGCACCTTCACCCATTACAAAACCATCACGTCCCTTATCCCACGGGCGAGAGCCTGCAGTTGGGTCATCATTAAAGCCAGTTGAGAGCGCACGAGCAGCGGCAAAGCCTGCAATACCCACACGACAAATAGCAGCTTCTGCACCACCTGCCACCATCACATCTGCATCACCGCGTGCAATAATCGCTGCGCCATCACCAATGGCATGTGCGCCCGTTGAGCACGCTGTTACCACAGAATGATTAGGACCTTTTAGACCATATTTAATAGACACATGTCCCGACACCAAATTGATAAGGCATGAGGGAATAAAGAATGGGCTTACTGCACGACGCAGCCCTTTTTCTTGGGCGGCAAGCACTGTCGCTTCAATCGTACCAAGTCCACCAATACCTGAGCCAATAATCACACCCGCTCGATGTTTTTGCTCCTCGGTTTCGGGTACATAGCCTGAATCTTCCATCGCTTGTATAGACGCCGCAATGCCATAGATGATGAACTTATCCATCTTGCGTTGCTCTTTGGAATCGAGATAATTATCAGCGTTGAACGCATGATCACCTTCACGTGGGAGCTCACCTGCAATTTTGCACGGCGCATCATCTGTGTTGAAATAGGAGATATGTCCCAAACCTGATTTAGATGCCAAAAGCGCATCCCATGTAGGTTTTACACCATCTGCAAGCGGGGTTACCGCTCCAAGTCCCGTAATTACAACTCTACGCATAGACACTTCCTCAAAGGTTTAGACGAACAAAGGAGAGGCAGCAATGACGCCCCTCTCCTCATTCACTCGTGTGACAATCTGATTTACAGATTTTTCTCGATGAAAGAAACAGCATCACCAACAGTCATGATTTTTTCTGCTGCATCATCAGGGATTTCAACGCTGAATTCTTCTTCAAACGCCATTACTAGCTCAACAATGTCCAAGCTATCAGCACCTAGATCATCAATGAAGCTTGCTTCAGCAGATACTTTATCCGCTTCAACGCTTAGGTTTTCAACAACAATTTTCGCTACGCGGTCTGCTACTTCACTCATGGAAATCTCCTTTAATATTACTCTGTATAGATTCAGTTCTAGATTCGACTTTTATAAATCGCCCCCGAACTATCATAGTGGTTAACAAATTGCCAGTATTAAACACAATGTCAACCTGATTTTACCTATTATAGGGGTCTACACGGTAACAAATAGACGCGATTTTGCTTTATTGTTGCATGACTACCCACTATAAACGCCACAGCTAATTTCAGCTACCACATTACATTATAAGGAAAAAACAATGTTAAAAGTTATTGAAGTACTCTCAGAGTCAACCAAATCATGGGAAGATGCAACAAAGAAAGCTGTTGCTGAAACTGCTAAGACAGTAAAACATATCCGTTCATGCTATGTGCAAGAATTCACCACGGTTGTAAAAGACAACGAAGTTGCAAAATTCCGTGTGAACCTAAAAATCACATTCGAAGTTGATAGATAAGCGGTTTTTTAATGCTTTGCAGCCGCACATGCTGTGCGTTGCTCCGCTATCGCTTCGCGATGCTCAGGGCTGACTCGGTCTCCTGACCTCGTAACCACAACATTTCAAATGCCGTATATTCTTCGGAATATGCGGTATTTTTATGCCTGCAATAAAAAAACCTCCGCCCTCACAAACGTTCGATGCGGACAATGCCGCCCCAGCTCTCCAAAAATGTGACGGCGACGCGGCCCAACCAATAGATGCTCAGCCCTGCCACACCACACAGCATGGCGCCGAGTAGCACTTGCACCCATGGGGTGAGCTGGCTAAACTTATTCAAAAAATCCGCAGATAAAATATAAGGTTCCATGATTAATACTCCATTTTGTTAGTGCCAAAAACAAACGGCCACCAGATATTTCTGGTAGCCGGGGAGTTAGTAACCGTTCTACGAGCGGCGCAGCGTATTCACGCGAGCGCTATTCTATTTCGCCACCTCCCCGACCATAAGTCTGAGAAATGGACCAATTAACGGCTGGTACCAGCCGCGTAGAAAAGGGGTTACTATGCCCCATGCGCCAGATATGCTAGCGCACAAGAGGGAGCCTATCAGAAATTGGGATGAGGTTCAAGCAAGCGGTGAGATGCGCGGGAATTTCTCTATATTTGTGAGAGCCGATAAGGAGGTCCCTGCCTTCGCAGGGATGACAGCACTTGAAACTAAGCGGCGATGCGTAGCCCAAGCTTTTCGAGTAGTGCCATATCTTCATTCTCGGATGGATTTGGGGTGGTGAGGAGTTTTTCGCCGTAGAACATCGAGTTGGCGCCTGCGAAGAAGCAAAGTGCTTGGGTAGACTCGCTCATCTCTTCACGACCTGCCGACAGACGCACATAGGTTTGCGGCATCATGATGCGGGCAACTGCGATGGTGCGGACAAATTCGAGAATGTCTAAATCTTCGACATTAGCCATGGCTGTGCCTTCGACCTTTACCAACATATTGATGGGCACAGAGCCAGGATGTTCTGGCAATGTGGCGAGTGTTACCAGCATGTTTGCACGGTCAGTACGGGTTTCACCCATGCCGACAATGCCACCTGCGCAGGTTTTCATGCCTACGGTGCGGACGAGCTCAAGGGTGTCCAAACGGTCTTGATAAGAACGGGTCGTGATGATTTCGTCATAGAAATCTTCGGACGTATCGAGATTATGGTTATAATAATCCAAGCCAGCCGCTTTGAGCTGATGCGCCTGTGATTCGCTGAGCATTCCCAGCGTCATGCAGCTTTCAAGTCCGAGTTCCTTCACGCCCTCAATCATAGCGGTAAGTTTTGGGATATCTCGATCTTTCGGAGAACTCCATGCCGCACCCATGCAAAAACGCGTCGCACCGGTTTCCTTCGCCTTTTTCGCTTCTTCAACCACCGTCGCTGCGTCCATTAGCTTGCCCGCTTTGACCTCAGTTTCAAAATGCGCACTCTGTGGACAATATTTGCAATCTTCAGGGCAACCACCCGTTTTTACAGACAGCAAGGTAGACATCTGCACTTCTGTCGGGTCAAAATAGGTGCGGTGCATCGTTTGTGCTTGAAAAAGCAGCTCATGGAATGGCAGCGCGAAAAGCGCGAGCGATTGCTCAGTTGTCCAATTGGTACGAATGTCAGTTGTAGTTGCGTTCATGCGGTTGTTTCCTTATTAACTCTTAAGAGCTATATAACGGATAGAAAAATCAAATGCCAGCTTTAGACGATATTTTACACAACAAACTCATGGCGATGGAGCAGAAGCATCTGCGGCGCCAGTTGGTGACGACTGAGCAGACGGATGCGGTGCATGTGGTGCGCGATGGCAAAACCCTCATCAATTTTTGTAGTAATAACTATTTGGGGCTGACGCATCACCCTGTGGTGCTAGAGGCTGCAAGAGGTGCGCTAGAGGCCTATGGCGCAGGCAGTGGCGGCTCGCGCTTGGTGACGGGGAATCATCCTTTGCATGATGAGTTGGAAGCCTCGCTTGCTGCCCTTAAAGGCACTGAGGCGGCGTGTGTGTTTGGCAGTGGATATCTCGCCAATATCGGTATTATCCCCGCGCTGATAGGCAAATCAGACCTTATCCTGATAGACCGTCTCGCCCATGCCTGCCTGATTGATGGCGCACGATATTCTGGCGCGAAGGTGATACGTTTTAAGCATAATGATATGGCGCATCTGGCAGAATTACTGCGCAAACATCGTGGAGATTATACGCACTGCCTGATTGTGACCGACGGCGTGTTCAGCATGGATGGCGACGTTGCCCCTGTCGATGAAATAAGCGCCCTCGCCACTCGTCACGATGCATGGAGCATGACCGACGACGCCCACGCACTCGGCAAAAACACAAGCACTATCGACATTAAGATGGGAACACTTTCCAAAGCGATTGGCAGCTATGGCGGTTATGTAGCGGGCAGCAAAACACTGATTGATTATATCAAAACCTCCGCGCGCTCATTGATGTTCTCAACTGCCTTGCCTCCTGCAACGGTGGCAGCGGCAAATATGGCAGCACAGCTTATATTGCAAAATAAAATCGATTGCGATGCCCCCATAAGAAAAGCGAATATATTTTGCAATGCAGTGGGATTACCCAGAGCAACGACCCCTATCGTTCCGCTCATTATGGGTGATGCTGAGAAAGCCTTAGAAGCCGCGGCAGCGCTCGAGAAAGCAGGGTTCCTGATAAGCGCTATCCGCCCGCCAACCGTGCCAGAAGGCACCGCACGTCTTCGCTTCACCTTTTCGAGTGAGCATGAAGATTCGGACATTCAAACACTCGCCGTATTAGTCAATGTAAAAGGATGGATATCATGAGCATAATAACTTTATCGGGGTGGGCGCAGCCATATGACGCGCTGCAACATATCGCTCCCAACGCCAAAGCCATTGATTATGGCACACACGCAAACCCAGATTACCCTGAGGAATATCTCGCGGATGTAATCGCAGATGCTGAAGTTGCCATTGGCTGGTCGCTCGGTGGCGCGTTGCTGATGCGCGGCATATCTCGCGGAGCGATTGCTCCGAGAAAACTCGTGCTTATCAGCGCCCCTGCACAATTCGTGGCGGATGACGATTTCCCCCATGGCATGGACACCCTCACCTTCGATTTATTCTATGACAATTATGCGTCAGACCCCACCCGCACCGCCGCACGTTTTGCAGGGCTTGTGGCTAAGGGTGACGCCAAGGAATTAGACATTATCGAAGGGCTCGATGGCAGTGACGATGCTGACACCTGGCATCCATGGCTTGATGTTTTGGCGGAACAGCGCGCAGAACATCATTTTGAAGATTTCCCTGACACGCTTATCATTCACGGACAAAAAGATAGCATCGTAGATTATGCACAAGCCGAATGGTTGGCAGAACATATCCCTGATACCATGCTGCACAGCCTGCCCGATGCCGCGCACGCCCCTCACCTGCATAATCACGCTGCATGTGCGTCTGTCATTGCAGATTTTCTAGATGTATGATAGTGCGACGCCATGACACCAACACTCGCCATTGCCCGCGACTTTTCAAAAGCCGCCACACGCTATGATGCGCATGCACATTTGCAGCGCACCGTAGCGTCGCGATGTGCAGAGTTAGTGCAGCATCACCTTATGCCGAAACTGCCTGAGAACCCCGCCATTTTGGATGCAGGGTGCGGCACAGGGTTTTTAGCAGCGGATGTAAGAGATGCTACCATCATCCAGCTTGATATCGCAGAGGGTATGGCACGCCAAGCAGCCCGTCACGAGCAACCAACTCTCACAGCAAATATAGCGCAGCTTCCGCTTGCTGATAATGCAGTGAATATTGTTCATTCTTCACTCTGTTTGCAATGGGTGGAGGCGCTCGATGTCGCGTTGGCGGAGTGTCATCGTACGCTCACAGATAATGGGCATATGATTTTCAGTACGCTAGAGATGGGTAGTTCCTACGAGTTAGCGACCTCATTCGCTCACGCGACAGGCACACCCCGCACCCTCCCATTCCGTCATCACACCACCTATTTGAATGCGTTGGAAGATGTAGGATTCGCACCGATTCATACCGAGCAAGATCTCATCATTGAGCGTTATGACAGCCCACGCGACGTCATGAAAAACCTAAAAAACATCGGTGCCAACAACAAACAAGGCCACCCCCTCACCTCTGCACAACTCCGCACAGCTGAGGATTTTTATACGCAGCATTACCCCCACCCAGAAAGTGGTGTCACTGCGAGTTATAGGGTGTTGACTGTGATTGCGAAGAAGTAGACTCCTCACCATCACACATAAAAGTTGTCACAAAATCTTCATACAAACCTAACGAATATGGTGGTATTATAAATTCATAATAACTTTATTTAAGGGTACACCATGACTAAAAGCTATGCATTATCATTTGATGAAACAGGAATACCGCAAGTTGATGGTAAAGCCCCAATTGACAAGGGCACTTTTCACGGAGCGCCAATGTATTCATTCGCAAACTCTGATTTCAACTTAGTACTCAAACACGCAAAAAAGGAACTCGATATTCAAACCGTAGGTGCCCAGAATGACATCATACTCACACTTGACCCAGATGGCCTGCAGTTTATGCAAAAAAATGGCGCCCTCATTTCTAGTGGCACAGGAAGTAATGCCGTTATTATAAGCTTAGACAAAGACGCAACGAGCCAAATTCAGGCCAATAACCTCAGTAAGTCTGCTAGCGGCAACAGCATCGTCATCTCAGAAAAAGAAGGTAACGCTTATTTTCATCATGTTGCACTTAACAGTAACGGCGCTACCGCCTATATGGCGGCTAGTCAATATGAGAACACAGCGGAATTACAAGCCAGTTTCGAGATGAACATAGGCATTCAAAGAGTCAGTCCAGAAAGACCCGGCAATGCTACCACTCTGCCTAACCTTATAGAACAAAGCTCAGAGATTGGTAAGTAGGGAATATTCCTTACAGTTCACCAACCCTTGTTACAACCCGTCATTATTCATTTAGTGTATACGAGGTCAGACCCGAAGGACGCCTTGAATCAATTGGTTGTTTTTGTTGAGCGCAATAACGCGACCAACGAAGAAAAACCCAAAAAATAGTGCGGCTACTCGGGAAAAGATAGCCACACTCAAGTCTTATTATTGTTTTTGTTATTATTATTATTCCGTTATTGGCCTAGCTTTGCCGCGTGACGCGAGAGCGCCTCATGCATTGCCTGAGAAGCCAGCATTCCTGCCGCCTGCTCATTGCCAAGTATGACTCCGCTTTGCGCTGTGGCAACGGTAGCGAACGCCACCTCACCCATAATGTCATCCAAGGACGATGCGTCTACCATCTGCGCAGTATGACGAATTGCCTCATTAAAGTTTATATTTTTATTAGATTCCATGTGCATTGCGTTGTTTCTCTTTTTGTAAAAATCGTTATTATCATGTGTAAGGCCTCATCGCCTTAGTAAGAAGTATAGCAAAGCTTTGTTAACATAATGTTAGCTCACCCTTACCAAATGGTTAAAATGTCCAGTTTTTTCGTCACATCCTCGGGAACCAACATCGGCAAGACGCATTTATGTGCGGCACTAGCATTGTCGTCAAAGCGGCATGCTATTGATATTCAAATAATAAAGCCCGTAATCAGTGGGTTTGAGATGGCTGAGGCGGAGGCGAGTGATAGCGGCATTTTACTAAAAGCGCTTGGTAAAGATGTCACGCCCGAGAATCTAGATAAAATCTCCCCATGGCGTTTCAAAGCCCCGCTTTCACCGCATATGGCGGCAGCGAAGGAGAACCTCACACTCTCCCTTAATGAGATTGTCGATTTTTGTAACACTGCAAAAAAACATGACCTCACCCTTATAGAAGGTGTCGGCGGCATCATGGTGCCACTCAATACTGAACATACAGTACTGGACTGGATCAAAGTGCTTAACATTCCCGCTATTATAGTTGTAGGGAGTTATTTAGGTAGCATCAGCCATAGCCTAACTGCGCTTGCCGTGCTTGCGCACCATAATATACACGTCGCCGCCATCGTCGTGAGCGAATCGGATGGCAGCGAGGTTGACCTCAGCGATACAATCACCACCTTAAAACAATTCAACCCCACCAGCGCACCGATAGTTTCTTTACCTCGCTCGGGAAGTGATGCTACACTCGATACATTCATTAACATCCTCACGGAATAGCCCATGACAAACGCACCAAAAGAACCTGATAATGAGAAGTTCGAAGACAAAATAGCAGGCTATGGTGAGAAAGTTCTCTCATGGACATCACCCGATCGTTGGCTTCCCAAACGCAAAAAGCCAGACCCCTATGATATTGTCTATGGCAACCTCAATGATCGCATGTTCGCCAATGCAATGGATACGGGCATCATCATTATCTTATTTTTCAAAGTGTTTTATTGGATTTCCCAATTTGTTGATGATACAGGCAGCAATCAGTTAATGAATAATGCGATGATGCAAGGCGCGACTCAAGATCAGCTCACGCGCATCGCCACCGAAACGGACTTCCTTGCCAACCTCTTCCAAAGCTACGTGCTACAACTCTCCTTTGTCGGCATGGCTGTGGTCGCGCTCTGGCATTACACGGCCACCACCCCTGGCAAATGGCTCATGCGCTTGCGTGTTGTCAATGAGGCTGATGGCATGCCGATTAAAGCAGGACAGGCAATTCTACGCTATGTCAGCTATTTCGCATCGCCCCTGATTGGCATGACCGTCATGTTCTTCCTACTGCCCATCGTTGGAACAGGCACCGGCATGCTAGCGGGCTTCGTGGTCGCACTAATAGGCTTCCTATGGATTGGGTGGGACGACAAGAAACAAGGCTGGCATGACAAAATCGCAGGAACCGCCGTGATCAAGGTCAAACATTGGCAGTTTAAAGCGTCCGATACCTCAGAATATCCTGCGCCACCAACTAAAAATGAAGCAGAATTAAGCGCCTCACATAACGCTGACGACGCACCTATTGCAGAAAAAGATTCTAAAGAGTGATAAAAGGCTTGTCTTTTGAAGTGAAGTTGGGTAGTTCTAGCGGCCTTGCAAAAGCATGCTTTTGTTTATGCACCCTTAGCTCAGCTGGATAGAGCATCTGACTACGAATCAGAAGGCCGGGCGTTCGAATCGCTCAGGGTGCACCACTTCCTTTTTACCTATACTCAACCCCTCCAAAAGCCTGAATGGAAGCGCCGTTTGGGGCGTTCGAAGTCCAGTTTTTCGGTGGTAGGTCAATTTGTCCGAAAATGACAAGCGGAGCAAAAGTCTACGGTGTTCAAATATTCCGGTTGCCCATATTTTTTGTGGATTTGAGAGAAATATCAGGGCCCGTTCGAACAAATCCTCGAAGGTGCGTTGCGATGGACTGGAATTTCGGAGTTTTTCAGACAATACGAGCTTTTCTTTTTCCATGTTGGCAATGCGTTCTTCATAGGCTGTAATCACCGTTGAGTTGCTACTATCAAGGATGCGATCAAGCACTTGCTGAATTTGTTTCTCC
This sequence comes from uncultured Rickettsiales bacterium, assembly GCA_937982385.1. Lineage (GTDB taxonomy): Bacteria > Pseudomonadota > Alphaproteobacteria > Rickettsiales > UBA998 > CALJMC01. Next base: position 11,436 of record CALJMC010000144.1, read on the forward strand.
AGTTTTACAATCTGTTTTTGCGCTGTTTGCTTCATATCAAATGCTTGAGCCAAGCGGCATTCTAATGCGTTTTGAAACATTGCCTTCGCTGCTTGAAACAAAAGTGTAGAAGGTTGTAGCGTTTTCAGCATCGCTTCAAACTCACCTTCTACTTTGTCGCGGGGGATAGACTTTCGATAGCTCACGCAGCCACGCGTATGGCACAAATAATAGGCGTAGCGTTTTCGCTCACCTTTAGACCAGCATGCGGTGAGGATAGAGCCACAATCACCACAGTTGATTGCGCCGCGTAATGGGAAATCATGATTGAGGTCGATACGCGCGGGTGCTTGGATTGCCGCCAAGTCATTCAAGCGGTGCTGTATTTTCTGAAACATTGCGAAGCTAATTAGCCCTTCATGCTTTCCTTCACGCAAAGAAATATTCCATGATGGTGCTTCAACCATGCCCGCATAGACAGGGCGCGTCAGAATATCTTTCACGCGCTGATTGCGCACAAGACCGTTCTTGTCTTTAGGAAATTCAGGAAAGCTCTGAAAATAGCGCATCACTTCGGCTTGCGTTTGTAAGCGACCAGAGGCATAGCCCTCCATGCCTTCTTGTAGAATAGTGGCAAGCGGCTCATTGCGCATAAGCATTTTGCCATGACCATGAACTTTTTCATACTTAAAGCCTATCGGGCATTGAAACACATAATAGCCACTCATCACACGCGCTTGCATACGGTTCAGTGTTTGCTCAGCGTTCTTTTTGCGCTGATGTTGTGAAACTGTGGCAAGGATATATTCCTGCAATTCGCTATCAGCATCATCGCCAAACTCTAAAGTAGGGGATTCAAGTATGCCACCCGCTAAGGTAATCGCTGCCCTGAGTTCAATATGTGATTTCACATCTCTGGCAAGCCGTGAGATGTCATCAATTAGCACAATATGAGGCGTATTGCGATGCTTGCGCAGAAACGCCAAAAGGGCTTCCATACCTGGGCGTTTAGCGGTGCTGCCTGAGAGGTCATCTTCAAAGACCTTCACCACGCTATAGTTTTTATATGCCGCATATTCACGGCACCGCGTTTGTTGAGACTCCAGCCCACTGCCGCGCTTCGTTTGCGCAATGCTAGAGACACGAGCATAGATGACAGCATTTTGACAGTGGTGAGATTGCGTTTGAAATTGATTCATGCGGGGGCTCCTATCTGCGCCTCATCAGAGGCTATTTCTTCATCATCATGTAACTTGGTATGGCTAGATTCTAGCGCATTTTGCGTTGTTATCTGCGCCGACTCGCAGGTTTCTATCATTTGTCCACAAGCAGTTTGGGTTGGCTCAATGCCAAAGCCCATATCTACAAATGAGACGATAATATCCCACAACGCTTGCAGAAACTCTTGTTTCTCGGCTTCAGTCATATCTGCGTTTGCCAGATAATGCTCATATTTCTCAACGTCTAGCGTGAGAGCGTGTGGTTGTTTTGTACTTTTATTTTCCATTTTTATCACCTTTCTTTTTACTTTTTCTTATACGCAACCTCTTTTTACCATTAGAACAAAAGAGGAACATATTCCTATAAAACAGCAGTTTGAGCAAGAGCCTAAATGCACTCTTTGGGATAATGTTATCTAATCACGCTGTAGGGCTTGGTTTGGTATTGTGGATAACTTTTGAATGCTTCTGGCACAGCCTTCTGTATCACGCGCCGCCATTCATACCCAAAGCGCGTTTTGACGCGTACCTTGTCTGGTGGTGGGTGATATGGGTTAGGATGATAGCGACCCGCCATGAAATACTGTTCGTAATAAGGCGCACGGTCTGCATACAGCACCTTAGAGAGGCTATCGGTGAAGATATATTGTTTGGTAAGCGGCATATTGAGCAGCTCATCAGGTGTACGCAGAAGGCGATGCTGCTTAGAGGGCATCTCTGCTTGCTTCTTGTGGTGCGCATAGTTCAAGCCTGCCCCTATCAGGTCATTGCCCGTCATGAAGGCATGGAGAGCTTGCTGCTTGGCGTGATTAGCCGCAGCCACTTTATGCGCATCTTGAAACTCTAAAGTCTCAGCCCCAATCATAGCAGAGAGTGTTCGCGCCGTTTCTAAATCACGCACACCGAAATAGCTGCGGAGCGCGGCACTGGAGGTAATGATATTTTCAGCATCTTTGCCCAGCTTGTTCATCTGCTTAGAGGATTGAAAGATTGCCCACGGGCGAATGCCAATCCCCGCACCGTAGGTGAACAGCTTCACCGCAAGCGGGAACGCACCAAGCTGCGCACATTCATCAAGTATCCATGTTTGCTGTGGAGATTGAGGTTTGCGCGATTTATAAATCATCGCGCCCACGAAGAGCGACTTAATCACAGGCGACCATGCATCGATAAACTCCGCAGGGGGCATCATATAGAATTGATAGGCTTGGTCACTCTCACATAATTGCGCGAGTGAGAAGTCATAAGGCGGTGACACCGATGCCATTAATATCGGGTCACTCAAACAGGCGAAGCTTTTGAGCAGTTCACCCATAATGCCCTGAAAGCCGTTCGAGCTACTATCACGACTGGCAGCTATTTCTTCCTCCACACGCTGCGCCATACGAAACTGACTGCGCGACATTTCAAAGGCGAAGTTAAGCCATTCTTCACCGCCGCCTGCAATCAGGTTGATGGTGTGGTACAGGTCTGGCAGCGTCAATGTGCCGTGCAGCTCTGTAAGCGTGAGGCTGATTGCTTCTGCTAGCTCTTGCGCTCTGCGCTCGAAGTATAGCGCGTTCGCAGAACCAGAGAGCGGGATAGCATTCTCAACAAAGACTTTTGTGTCGGACACCAATGTTGGGCTATCGATATGGATATAATCAACGGGATTTAATCTGTTTTGCGGCAGGTCATGCAATCCAGCAGGATTCCAATAGGTGCAGAACTTTTTGTCAGGTGTTTGATTGCGGCTGATAGCAGCAAGTTCACCCTTCATATCCAGCGTGACCAGCGTATTCAGATAGGTGCCAGCGCATAGATTATAGCCGAGTATATCGCGCAGCTTGCCCGAACGCGCACCTGCAATAAGGATAAGCCCACCCATATCGCTATACCAGAGCTTGCGCTTGCCCAAGAACCCAATGAATAGGGAGTTAGGTTGTTGGGTGAAGAGCTGCGCATGGCGCACATCCTCTTCTGTCGCAAACGCCGCCGAGCCAAATCTAAAATCTGCATTATCTGTCATGGTTTTAATCCTGAATATTATAATGAAAAGAAGGTGGTCGAGAGCATTACCCTCGACCACAGAAGGCTGTCTGTTAAAGGAAGCAGTAAATTCCGAATGCGATTGCCACAAGTATGAAGCAGCCGCAGAGGAAATCATCGACAGCGTCACCGAAGGTGCGCGGTCTGTAGACGTTAATGGTGTCTGGTCTATGCACCCTAATGATGCGAACGTAATGTTTAGTCATAGTAATTCTCCTCTAGTTGGTTAAAAAGTGAGGGTTAAACAAGTCTTGTGACCGCCGCAAAAGCCGCCGTCATAAGCGCGGTAACCAGCGATGCACGTATCAAAAAGAAAGTGAGCGGATAGAGCATGAGCGTCCAAGTGGTTTTTCCAACCTCTAGCCACTCAGAGCCATAGAGCTGACGCACCAAATCATGCACATAACCAGAGGTTAGATTATCCATCATGGGCGCTGCAATAAGTGCCAAAGCGACACTCGCAATATTTGCAAATCCCATCATAGATGACATGAAAATCTGTTGGTTCGCCTGTCTATGCCCGTTCATAATAATGTCTCCTTTTGCATTGCCGTTGCTGGCAAACAAAGAGTGTGGCATTGACATAATCAAATCAAAGAATATGATTGATATGAACGATTAACCCGACAAATCAGAACATTTATGAACGCTAATTCTCCTAAAAGAGTGACCTATGCCTTCCCCTTACGACCAAAAACATCCTGAAATTCCGCATGCACGGTCATCTGACCCTGACCTTTATTTCAAAATTATTCTCTTTGCATTGTCAGGGCATGGCACAAAGCTGATGGCACTCTTTGCAGGCGGCAAACCAGAGCAGACCATCAAGCGCAACTTCAACAAGC
>CALJMC010000145.1 GCA_937982385.1 uncultured Rickettsiales bacterium
TCCGCGAAGATTTGCAATTACTCGAGAAACATTTTGCCAATCTTGACAAAGCACATATCAAGGACAAAGATGATATACGAGCGATGTCCACACTCGCCCTGTCCATTAAATCACGCGGCGGTACATTTGACTACCACCTCGCTTCATATGTGGCGGACTCATTCTATAATATTATTATTGAGCATGCGGAACTAAACGCACCATGTCTGCAGGCTATCAGATCACATATGGATATGATTTACGTCATTCTTAATGAAGAAATTAAAGACACTGAAAGTGCAATCGGGGAAAAAATTACGACCATGCTCCAGAAGCTTGTGGAAACATTATAGCACTCCCGGCGCCTAAGCACCAATGCCTGCACATTGCGTCATAGTGATGTTATGAGGCGCCACATCAGCCCAATGCTTAACACCTGTAGATGCCGAAACGAAAGTAGCAGGTGAAAAACGTACCAGCGCATCCTTATCACTCTGTTTAATATGCTCCGCACGCCCGAAGCTACGTGACAAATCAGCCAAGCCAGGATTGTGCCCCACGAACAAGACCGATGCAAACGCATCATCCAATATGTTAAGCTGCGCTAGCAGATCCCCAGCACTCGCAAGATACAAACCATCGTTATAATTCGGCTTCAGAAGCCCGCATAATTGCTGCACCAAGCCATAGGTTTGCTGACAACGATTCGCCGTTGAGCACAGCACTACCTGCGGCTTAATATAGCTATCACCTATCCAGCGCGAAAGCATCTTCGCTTCGTCAACGCCCTGCTCAGAGAGCGAGCGGTCGTGATCTGGGACATCGGGTTGTTCTCCGCCCGCATGTGCGTGCCTCATCAAGTATATCTGTTTCATTACCGCTCTTCTTCAGCTATAATTAACTATTTTCTGTCTATTATTATGTGTTAAAAACAGCCACAAAGCAAGCATTGCAATTATTTCTATGTCCAATTCAGACTCTATAAACGCGCCATCTCAGAACTCAGCGCCCCTCTTTAACCGCGAACTTTCGTGGTTATCCTTCAATAGTCGTGTGCTGGAAGAAGCTGAAAATCCGAATGTTCCCATTTTGGAACGCCTAAAGTTTTTATCCATCTCTGCAATGAACCTCAAAGAATTCACGATGGTGCGTGTGGCGGGCCTAATGGACCAAGCCAATCACCATCCAGATGCTTTTAGTCGCGATGGGCTCTCCCCTGCCGAACAATTGGAACAAATCCAACGCGCCACCGCAGAGCTCGCAAGCGCTCAACAGACGTGCTTTCAAACACTCAGTACGGGACTTAATGATACAAATATTGAAATTACCAACCCTGAGACACTTTCAGAGGCGGAAGAAAAATGGCTAGAGCATCACTTTCAGCATAATATTTTCCCTGTGCTCACACCCATCGCGCTGGACCCTGCGCACCCCTTCCCGTTTCTGCCCAATTTAAGCATGGCGCAGCTTTTTAAGCTGAAACATAACGCGTCAGGCAAAAAGCAGGTTGTCATCATTCCCATGCCGCAAACCCTCAAACGCTTCATCAATTTAAAAGAAAAAGATACGCGATTTATACTGCTGGAAGATCTCATCACCCGCTATATTGAAGAGATTGTACCAGGGTTTGACATTGTTGACTCAGGGCTTATTCATATCATTCGCGATAGCGACCTCGACATTGAAGAAGATGCGGAAGACCTGCTGCGCCATTTTGAGCGTGCGGTGAAAAAACGCCGGCGCGGAAAGGTCATTCAAGTAAGCACCAGCGCAAGCATTTCCACCAAGCTCTTAGATGTAGTAATGGAGCATTTAGAGGTGGGACCAAGCAATATCCGCAATGTAGAACATATGCTAGGGCTAAACAAATTGAGCGAGCTCTATAGCATTAATCGCCCCGACCTCAAATTCCCCACACATAATGTCCGTTTTCCAGAGCGTATCATTGATTATGATGGCGATTGCTTTGCCGCCATTAGTGCCAAAGATATTGTGGTCCACCATCCTTTTGAAAGTTTTGATGTGGTGGTGCAATTCCTAAATCAAGCCGCTGGCGACCCTGACGTAGTCTCCATCAAACAAACACTTTATCGCACGGGGAAAGACTCACCCATCGTCGCAGCTCTCATCGAAGCAGCCGAGGCCGGCAAAGCCGTCACCGCACTCATCGAGCTCAAAGCACGTTTTGACGAAGAGGCTAATTTAGGTTGGGCGCGCGATATGGAGCGTGTTGGCGTACAAGTCGTCTATGGTTTTGTGAAACTCAAAACGCACGCCAAACTCTCACTCGTCACACGTCGCGAAGAAGGCGAACTCAAGTCCTACGCCCATTTTGGAACAGGAAATTATCATTCCGTTACCGCAAAGGTCTATACCGACCTCTCCTTCTTCACCTGCAATGAAGAGTTATGCCATGATGCCGCCTTGCTCTTTAATTACATCACAGGCTATGGCGAGCCAAAAACCTTCAAACACCTCATCACCGCACCTTCGGGCTTACGCAAAAACCTCATGGCACTGATAGAGGCCGAAATCGCCCATGCCAAAGCAGGCGAGCCTGCCACCATCTGGGCAAAAATGAATGCATTGGTGGACCATAAAATTATCGAGAAACTCTATGAAGCCTCTTGTGCTGGCGTGCAAATCGACCTCGTAGTACGCGGCATATGCTGCCTAAAGCCGGGCATACTAGGCTTGTCAGAGAATATTCGTGTCAAAAGCATCATCGGACGTTTCTTAGAACATTCACGCATCTATTGCTTCGGCGCGGGCAAACGCATGCCGTCCAAACAGACCAAAGTCTATATATCATCAGCCGATTGGATGCCCCGCAACCTCGATTGGCGCGTAGAAGTCATGGTGCCCATTCTCAACAACACCGTACATGAGCAAATCCTCAAACAAATTATGGTTGCCAATATGCGTGACAGCGCGCAAAGCTGGTATTTACAGCCCGATGGTAGCTATATTCGTTCAAAAAGCAACAAAGACGACATCTCCGCCCATAACTATTTTATGGAGAATCCAAGCCTATCTGGACGCGGAACAGCGTTAAAGAAGAGGTAGAAAAACAGGCGACCTTCTAGCGCAGGAGAGAGCTAAGCCACGCACAAAAGATAACAAAATAAATCGAAATTTGTCATCAAACTGTAACAAAAACCTGCTAATATATTCAATATTAACTATAATGAAAGAAAAATGAAAGAAATATGTAACATGTTCAGCGCTCCACCAGCACCTATTAATAGAGAAACAGCGATTCAAGTTCTCAATAATTATACATGGCAAAGAGAAACTACAAATCCATCACAACCCTTCAAAATTACGGCTGTGATGAATCATGCTCAAGAACTCAATGATGGAGAAGCAGATTTAATGGACAAATCTCTTAAAGCACTCGGCTTGCGTAAAGAATCCCCATACTCCAACAATCTTGCAGAAAATCGCTATATTATGGCGCAACACTCTGAAACTGATGGCATTCCAACAGGTAAACCGGCAATGTGTCACATTATTGGGCAGGGGAATTTACAAACTTTAGCAAATGCTGGCATTGAATTTCCTGGACATGATCAATTTCACCAAGCAGCTCGGGCATTATAAAATGCATC
>CALJMC010000146.1 GCA_937982385.1 uncultured Rickettsiales bacterium
TGCATCTGGCGCATAAAACTCCACTGCGCTGACATGGCCATTCCCGGGAATAACTGCACGTCTGAGTGCCGCTGACACACGTTGCCCATAATCATTATTTGGTGCAAGCAGCGCAATATCTTTAATCTCTTTATCCATTGCACCCTCAGTCACACGCGCGACTTGTTGAATTGGCACAAACCCAAAGACATAAACATCAGGCCCAGCCACATCACGATTATTCGAGAAGGTAATCATAGGAATCCGGCGCGCCTTAGACACACGTGAAGCGGCAATGACTGCATCACTGAAGAGCGGCCCCAATAATATTTGCGCGCCTTCTGCAATCGCTTCTTTCGCCGCATCGCCCGCGCCAAGAGCCGTTCCTTTGGTGTCTTTCGCAATAATTTCTACTTTAACCCGCACATCTCCGGGACGGTTATAGCGATCAAACAACGCTTGCATAGACGCGTCCATGAATGCGCTACCCAGATTAGCCGCCTTCCCTGAAAACGGTACTAACAACCCAACTTTCACCACAGGCAAGCTAGCGCGCTGCTCCTTGCTCATGCGTGGTGCTTCTGGTTTTTCTTGTTTATGCATATAGTCAGCAGCATTAGAGGGTGGTCTTTGTCGCTGCGCTTCTTGCAGTTCTCTTTGCTCAAATGGTCGATCATAGGTGCATCCAGATACCGCCAACACGATGCTTAACGGTATGAGTAGCTTTTTGATAGAGTGTAACATCGCATTGCCTCCTTGAGTGACTATGCTATAGTCTGGGTCATTAAATTCTAATATGATGTTATTTTTCTATGAAATCAGGCACCTTGTCAATCATTGCCACTCCTATTGGTAATCTAGGGGATTGGAGCCATCGCGCAGTGGATGTTGCATCACAGGCTGATGTGATTGCCTGTGAGGATACGCGCACCTCGCGCACGCTGGTTCAACATTATGGCATTGACACACCACTCATTGCTTATCATGAGCATAGCTCGGACAAAGCGCGCGCGTCATTATTGGAGCGCTTAGGAAGCGGACAACATGTAGCGCTTATTAGCGATGCAGGCACACCGCTTATCTCCGACCCCGGTTACAAGCTCGTGCGTGAAGCGCAAGAACAAGGCTATATCGTTGAAGCTATTCCCGGTGCAAGTAGTGTTACTGCGGCATTATCTATCTCAGGGCTACCAACCAATAAATTCCTATTTCTTGGTTTTTTGCCCAACAAGAAAGTGGCTCGCACCAAAGAGCTTGCAACATATACAACGCTCGATGCGACGCTCGTGTGCCTAGAATCTCCCAAACGGGTGGCTGCTATGCTGTCTGATGCACATGATGCGCTGGGTGATCGCGAGGCAGTCGTTGCCCGCGAACTGACAAAACGCTTTGAAGAAACCATGCACGGCACCCTCTCTGAACTTGCCAAGCGCCTTGCAGCATCTCCCGTAAAAGGTGAAATTGTGGTGATGATTGCCCCACCTGAAGCGCAAGAGACGCCCTCCGAAAGCGAGCTGATTCAAAGGTTAAATGATGCATTTGCTTTACACCGCACCCGTGATGCCGCTAAACTCGTATCAGACGAAACAGGCGTATCAAAAAAGATACTCTATGATTTAGCATTAAAGCTAAAAGGTTAATATTTTACGATTAAAATCGTACACATTTTAATCAACCTAATGGCCGGCGCCCTTACGGTCGCAAGGATCAGTGAATTAGCTAATTCACTATAGGTCAGACGAAACACGGCGACGTGTAAATGAAATTGGAAAGCACGAGCATGGCGCGCAAACGTATAAAAGAAGTATCACCTGACAAGATTAAGGAGATTAAGCAACGTGCACATGCATGGGGCATCTGGGCTGAACGCATTGCCGTCGTGCTATTGTGGTGCAAGGGTTATAAAATCATCAAAACACGCTATCGCAATGCCCATGGTGAAATTGACATCATCGCCAAACGCGTCAATCTATTGGTATTTGTTGAGGTAAAAGCCCGCAAAAGCCAACAACAGGCTGCGGAGTCAATCACCGCACGTCAGCGCATTCGCATTGAGAAAACCGCGATGGGCTTTATGTCCAGTGACCGAAGCTACCCTAATATGCAGGTACGTTTTGATGCTGTATTATGCATTCCGGGCAAATGGCCAGAACATATCGAAAATGCATGGCGCCCAATCGTATAATGAATATATCAGCGGAACGCTTTTAAAATGCATGCGAAAAGATAATGCTGCATAAAATATCGTCAGAAACTAAATTATATTCTGCGGTACTCGATACATCCGTTGCGGTTCAGTTTGGGTTGATAGTCGATGCGCTTTTATCGCTCGTACTTTTCCCGTCGCAGGTTTTCCATCATCGAGTTTTGTGTCGATATTCCATGCCTCCTGCGGCGCAAACAATGGCCAATAGCCTGAAGCAGCGGCCGACGCACCCGCACCATAATGGAATATATTTCCATCGGAGCCATCATAATAATAGGCATGATTGTTTGTTGGCCCGTGCCATGTTGCAAAGAAGCTGGCAGAATTTATTTTAGAACTCGGGGTATTTTCTCCAACAACCACACCTGCAAACGCTTGCTGCGTGGCATCTGCGACACCCGTGAAATTTCCTGCGATTAATTCGGCATTAGCAAGGTGCTGCCAAAAAGTAAGATGTTCGTTTGAGGTGGCATGCTCGCCAATCATATGATCTCCATCTCCATCGCACGTCTCTGTTCCTGTTCCTGCAGTTGTTGGGCATGCGCCAGCTGCGGCATCTCCCATCTCTCCCCAAACAGTAGTGGCATTTTTAAGGTCACCGGGCACGCCAAGCTACTTATTCCGAAAACCATTAATAGCTGTTTGATATTGTTGCTTTTCCGTTATCACTGCACGCAATTCCGCCGCACGAATCAT
>CALJMC010000147.1 GCA_937982385.1 uncultured Rickettsiales bacterium
ACAACCTGCATGAGGGTATTGCAGTATTTGGCGAAGATGGGAAACTACGACTGTCTAACCCGACCTGCCTCAAGCTCTGGGAACTCTCTCCCAATGATGCGCCTGCAGGCGTGCATTATCTTAAAATGATGGAGAAATCCAAAGACCTCATTGCAGGTGACTGGGATGAGTTTCTTACCCATTTCAAAGAGAATTTGCTCTCACGTCAGCTCCGTGCATCTCGCGTGGAACGCACCGATGGCTCCGTACTCGATTGGAGCATGGTTCCCCTGCCCGATGGTGGCACACTCATCACCTATATTGATGTGACCGACTCCACGGTAGTAGAACGCTCGCTGCGTGAAAAGAATGACGCACTCCAAGCAGCCGATCGCCTCAAATCAGAATTCTTAGCAAACGTGTCTTACGAATTACGTTCACCCCTCACCTCCATCAGTGGCTTCGCAGAAATGCTGCAACAGAACTATTTTGGTGAGCTCAATGACAAACAACGGGAATATGTGGAGGGCATCAACAGCTCCGCGAATCACTTGATGCATATCATCAGTGATATTCTTGATTTGGCAAGTATCGAGGCGGGTTATCTCACGCTCGACATTCAAGAATTCTCGGTCAAACCTATGCTTGAATCGGTACAATCACTCCTCACCGAGCGCATGAAAGAAATGCATGTCACCGCAAAAATCACCTGTGCTAGAGGTCTGAAACTCATGAAGGGTGATGAGACGCGCTTGCGACAAGTTTTGTTCCATCTGCTCAGCAATGCCGTGAAATACTCCCCGGAAGAAGCAACCGTCACCATCAGCGCATCCAAGAATAAAGACGATGAAATCATACTGGCAGTGCATGATGAAGGCGAAGGCATCGCGGAGGATGAGAAAGAAGCCATCTTCGACAAATTCTATCGCGGGAAATCTGGCAGCGGCAAAGCAGGTGCAGGCTTAGGGCTCTCGATGGTACGCAGCTTTATCGACCTTCATGGCGGAAGAGTGTTGATTGATTCGACCGAAAAAGGTACGACATTCACCTGTATCATCCCAAGCGACCCACCACTCACCGAAGAAGAACGTCACTTGCTGCAACTACGCGACGCGCTCAAAGACTAAGTTGAAAGATTAGATATGACGAAACCAGAATACATCCTCACCGTCTCCTGCCCCGACACACGCGGCATCGTCTCCGCCGTGACAAGTTTCATCATGGAGATTGATGGCTTCATCTTAGAGGCCGCACAATTTGGTGATGCAGACACCTGCCACTTCTTCCAGCGCATCCATTTTGCTAGCGGAGACAGCACGCCCGACCTTGATACTATTTGCTCACGATTCATTTCAGAAATTGGCGAACGTTTCTCCATGGATTTCAACCTCTATGACATCGCGAAAAGACCCAAAGCATTGATGATGGTCTCCAAGATGGACCATTGCCTCAATCATTTGCTGCACCGTCACCGCACAGGGCAGCTTGCCGTAGATATCCCCGCCATTGTCTCCAACCACCCTGACATGCAACGCCTTGCCGATTGGCACGACATACCTTTCCATCACCTGCCAATAACCAAAGGTAAAAAGCGCGACCAAGAACAGAAGATTGAAGCGCTGATTGACGAGCACGATATCGACCTCGTGGTGCTCGCCCGATATATGCAGATTTTGTCGCCCGAACTGAGTCAAAAATTGAATGGAAAAGCCATCAATATCCATCATTCATTTTTACCAAGCTTCAAAGGTGCAAAGCCCTATCATCAAGCCCATGCACGCGGCGTAAAACTGATAGGCGCCACCGCCCATTATGTCACCGATGCCTTAGACGAAGGCCCCATCATCGAGCAAGAAATCACGAGAGTAAACCACACCATGTCCGCCAGTGATTTCGTAAGCATGGGACAAGACATAGAATGCCGAGTCCTAGCCCGCGCAGTAAAATACCACACCGAACACCGCGTACTGATGAATGGAAACAAGACGGTTGTTTTTTAGGTAATATGAGTGCAGCAGGATATCTTAATTATAGCTATAAGCACTACTATTCATAATTTGAGGACGAAACCAAAATACAAAAATTAAAAGGTATTTCATGATATTTGGCAGGATAGCGCTCGCTCTTAGTATAGTAGGATGTATCCTAGGACTTGTATCTGGCGTGGGAGTGGTGATTACGCTCATAGCGTTAGTTTTGGCTGGGGTCTCATCATTCTTTTCGCCTAACCTTAAAATTGCTATTTCAGTTTTTATCATCGCAACATCTGCACTATTTTTAAGTGTTTTGTTTGAATCTGATCAAGACACAATGCAAATAGCCATTTACTTACTTCTTTTTTATGTATTGTTCTTTGGTGCTGTCATTCTAGGACAGATATACAAATCAAGACGAAAGAAATGAGAGCTTCAACCGCTCCACTACATTCCCACCAATAAGATGCTCTTGGATGATTTCTTCGGCATCTTCTATGGATTCTGGGCGATACCATATGCCTTCAGGATATATCACTAGCACGGGGCCATCTTCGCAGCGATCTAGGCAACCTGATGCGTTGATGCGGGTTTTTTCTACACCGAGTTCTTTGCAGCGTTGCTTCATATAGGTGCGAATCACCCCGCCATGCCTGTCGATACAGCAGCCGCGCTCATGCCCGTCAGCGCGTTTATTGGTACATACAAATACATGATTATTAAACATATTGTCGCTTCTTCCGTATTCTTTAATTGTTAATGGCGCAGAGTAAAAACAGTATGTTTGAACCTGCCGAGAGCATCGCGCCAGCGATAGCGAAGCAACATGCAGCATGCATGGCTGCAGAGCAACCAAAAATCAACTCCA
>CALJMC010000148.1 GCA_937982385.1 uncultured Rickettsiales bacterium
ATATAAGTATTGGTTTGTCGTAAATTTGCGCGCATCTCACCGTTTGGCTCTGGAATGAGCATGTTGCCAATGAGCATATATTCTGCTCCCGTCTTTTCTCCTCCATTTTTGATGCTGGAAACCACATCGGAGATGCCCTCCAAATGAATAACTTCTGTACCATGCGCTCTATACATCTCATCCATTTGGTTGCGCCATTTTCCTTTGCCAATTTCGGGTGCATTAAGGGTTGTAACTCTTGTTAGCTGTGCATTATATCCGCTTTCATGCCCATTATGGTTATTGATAACAGACACTATGTTATCTGCTAAGAATTCTACACGTGCGCCCCGCGAGAACCCTGTGATTTCTACTTTGAGGTTGGGGTATTCTCCTAGCCACTCAGACATTTGGTCCATAGAGCGTGCTTCGAGCGAATCGCTGCCACCATCGGTAAGCGTGTTCCAGTAGCCTGAGTGAATTTTCTCGCTCTCTGCGCCTTGACGGTCTTGTCCTGTTGCCTTGTCCCACCATTTACCAACCGTATAACTCATGCCGCCAACCACATTCTCTACCCAATCTGCTTTTGATTGTGAATCATCTGTAGTGATGAACATGCGTTCGCCATTTGTTGCCATAAGGAGTGTGTCGTTGCCGTTGGTGATGCGCTTATATTCGATGGTCTCTTGTACGCCCGCTGCATTGGTGAAGGTTATTTCACCTTCCTGTTCTTTCGTCTTACTTGAAAAACTGAACCAGCCGCCACTCTCAAACGCCTTATCAGATTCTGCGACAGCATGGTTGAAATGTAGGCTTGACGTTATAGCATCAAGGGTGGAGTCTGAAGATGTGGAGAAAGCTTGAGTGAGCTCATGCTCAAATTGTTCACGAGGGGTAAGGTCAGTTGTTGTTTTTGTTTCTTTAACCATTACTTAGTTTATCATAAAAATATGACAGTTCTGTTACGGTCTAGCGATTAAATGATCTGCTCTGTGGTGGAGAGGGCATAGAAGGTGCGAGGATACCGGATGCAGCATGTTGAAAGCCATTGGTTTGGATGTTTTTAAAGCCTTGTGTATCAATTTCATAAATATGTTCTGCCTCGCGTGAAATAGCGGCAGCAAGCTTTTCATGCTGATTGAAGTGAGGGTTATTCACAGGCAAGCTCTCTTCATAAGGGTAAATTGCACGAATGAGGTTTTTGCTCTCAAACGCTTTGGCGCGTGCCTTTTGTTCCGTGAAGTGCGCGGTATGCGTTTCGCCATTGTGGAGGTGGGTGTTTATATTCACTGCTTTAGGCATAATAATCGCGCGAGTACGGTTTTTAATGACGTCATTGGCAACACCGATACCCAACTCACCAATCAGCACGTTATTGCCCTTGAGGGAGGCTTGAAACTCATCATAGGGCAATGTTTCCACTACCTTTACGTTGGGACGCTCTTTCGCTAGAGCATGCAAGGTTTTTTTCTTGTCATTATCATAATCTTTGCCGACAATAACTGTCCATTCAGCATTTGGGAAAGTTCCATTTTTTGCGGCTAGCAGTGCAGCGTGGAGCAGATGATAGCTTGCTTGAGTATGTTTGAGGTCTCCGCCGCCGCTGGTCACAATTACCTTGTCAGGGCTGACTGGTTGGCTTGCCCAACTTTGCGAACGCAAGTTTCTGGTATCAGCGCCATAGCCCATATGTTTTATTTGGCGAGCATCAATAGAATCTTTGTAAGTTTCTTCAAGTGGGGCGATATTCTTATCTCCCATCAACACCCATGTCAGGTTGGGGTTGTCGTTGAATAACTCGATAATGGCAGCATCATCACCCTTCATCTTGGGAGAATCACCTTCCATCACCTCGCGGGTGAGCAGGGAGGTGGGGGTATTCCCTGTTTTTGCATGTTTCATCAGCGCATGCATCTCATCATCCAATATGCCGTCACCCAGCCAATGTGGCCAGCCTGAGGCTAAGATGATGCGGGTTGCTCCTTCAGCATGTTTCAACAGCTCTGTTTTGCGTGCTTTGAGCGTTGTCTCTTCATTGCCTTGTAAATCAATAGGCAAAAGCTCATGAAGGTGAAAACGTTTTTTCTCTTCTGGGCTAAGTTTGCTTTCGAAATCGGTAAATTTTTCAAAGCCTGAAGATGTCACCACGTCCACCTCGGCACCTTTTTTCAGCAATTGCGATGCGAGGGAGGCGGCTTGGGTAATCTCTCCCACGCCTTGCAGGCATTCCACATGTAATAGTACTTTTTCTTGTTTCATATATCCGTTATGCCACAAGATTGTGACAGCTTGATGACAGTGACAAGATTTCTTGCCCAGTGAGAATATTCGTGCTAGGTAGCGCGTGAATTGTTAATTACTCGGAGAACACACATGATTCCACGCTATTCACGCCCTGAAATGACCAAAATTTGGGATCCACAGAACAAATTTCGTATTTGGTTTGAAATTGAAGCACATGGTTGTGATGCATTGGCGGAGTTGGGAGTGATTCCAAAAGAAGCAGCGGAGAACATATGGAAAAATGCGCCTGCTGAGTTTGATGTTGACCGCATTGATGAAATTGAACGCACCACCAAGCATGATGTTATTGCGTTCCTCACCCATTTAGCGGAGCATATTGGCGAAGATTCACGTTTTGTGCATCAAGGGTTCACGAGCTCAGATGTGTTGGACACCTGCCTAGCGGTACAATTGAAGCAAGCAGGGGAGTTGCTGCTTGAAGATATGGATCGCGTGTTGGCAGTGCTTAAGAAGCGTGCTTTAGAAACCAAAGACATGGTCTGTGTTGGTCGCTCACATGGTATTCATGCTGAGCCAACCACGATGGGCATTAAATTTGCACGATTCTATGCTGAGTTTGAACGCTCACGTAAGCGTTTGGTGGCAGCTGTTGAAGATGTTTCAACCTGCGCCATCTCGGGTGCGGTGGGGACCTACGCCAATATTGACCCTGCAGTTGAAGAGCATGTGGCTGAGAAGCTCGGTCTAGCAGTGGAGCCAGTCTCTACGCAGGTGATACCACGTGATCGCCATGCGCATTTCTTTGCTATTTTGGGTGTGATTGCATCGAGCATTGAGAATGTAGCCGTTGAGGTGCGTCACTTGCAACGCACAGAAGTGTTAGAGGCGGAAGAATATTTCTCCAAGGGACAAAAAGGCTCGTCTGCGATGCCGCATAAACGCAACCCTATTCTGTCTGAAAACCTTACTGGTCTTGCGCGTATTGTGCGTGCGTCTGTAGTGCCAGCGCTTGAAAATGTTGCTTTGTGGCATGAGCGTGATATCTCGCATTCATCCGTGGAGCGCATGTTTGCCCCGGATGCAACGGTGACGCTCGACTTTGCACTTAATCGTTTGATTTTGTTATTAGAAAATCTAATGGTCTATCCTGATCGTATGATAGAAAACATGGACAAGCTGGGTGGGCTTATTTTCTCGCAGCGCGTATTGTTAGCACTTACACAAGCAGGTGTCTCGCGCGAGGATGCATATGTGTTCGTACAGCGTAATGCGATGAAGGTATGGAAAGATGGTGCGGACTTTAAGACCGAGTTGCTCGCTGATGCTGATGTGATAAAAGCATTGCCAGCAGAGGATATCGTTGCTAAGTTCGACCTCAGCTATCACACAAAACATGTAGATACGATATTTGCGCGAGTATTTGGCGCATAAATGCATGTGGCGGGTGTTTAGCGTATGATTAATTACTTAGGAGACTATACATGAAGACTTTTCTAACAACAGCCGCTGCAATCGCACTATTTTCTTGTGCAGCACAAGCAGTAGATGCACCCATCGAAATTGATGGTTGGAAAGGCTCCGTTGAAGGCGGCCTGGACATTTATAGCGGTAACACAAGCAGTACTAACTTGTATGGTAAAGCAGCCGTTGCTAAAGAAATTGGCAAATGGACGCATGGTGGCTTCGCTGAAGCATTCAACCAAGAACAGTCTGATGTTCGCACAGGTGAAAAATACCGTGCAGGATTGAACACGCGCTATGACTTTACAGAACGCTTTTTTGGCTTTGGTGAAGTAGAATATAACAAAGACCGTTTCAGTGGTTATGATTACCGCGTGCATGAAGATGTAGGTGTTGGTTATATCTTCCTTGATGGTGACAAATGGTACTGGGATGGCCTCGTGGGTGCTGGTATGCAGCATACTAAAGACATCACTGGTGATAGCAATGATAGCTGGTTGGCAAAAGTTGGCACTAACGTTGATTATCAGTTCAATGAAAATGTTAGCTTCCACCAAAAGGCTGAAGCGCTTTTCTCTGAAGATTTAGATACGTATCGTTCAGATTCATCCGTTAAAAGTAAAATCTCTGATTCTCTCTCGTTCAGAGCTGGTTATAAAATTGAGAAGCTTTCTAGCGTTCCTGCTGGTCGTAAAAAATCAGACAGCCACACATATCTTGGTGTTGTCTACGATTTCTAGGGCGTAATGCTTTTACGAAATGGGAGGAGGGGAGAGCTATTAAGCTTTCCCCTTTTCTTTTATAGGGGGTAATTATTTTACAGGAGATACATGATGTTTACACTTGATGAACGCCTGGAAGCCGATACGCATCTTGTTGCCGATTTGAGCCTAAGCCGCGTCTTGCTGATGGATAATGCTTTCTTCTCATGGGTTATATTGGTGCCGCAGCTTCCTGACTTGATGGAGCTCACAGATTTAACACAAGCGCAACAACATCAGCTCATGGATGAAATTGCGACGGTATCGGATGCGTTGCAAACGCTCACCCATGCTGAGAAGATGAATGTGGCTGCATTGGGCAATATGGTAAAGCAGCTTCATATTCACATCATTGCACGTTTTGAGGGTGATGCCGCATGGCCAAACCCTGTCTGGGGAACACAGAGCGAACCCTATAAAGCACAAGACCGCAAGGATATGATAGAGACTCTGCAGAATGTTCTTAGTGCAGTGTCATAAGCTGCTCATTGCATCTTCATGAAATCAATTTAGGGGTGAGACATGAAAATTCGTATGTCACATTCTATCTTTGCTTGACAGAGCAGGGCGCCTCGCACTATATCCTAGGCTCGCTTTTTGAAGCGTCCACGCATTGTGGCGGAGTAGCTCAGCTGGTTAGAGCAGCGGAATCATAATCCGCGTGTCGGGGGTTCAAGTCCCTCCTCCGCTACCAATAATATCAATAAGTTAAGCGAATTTATGCGATTTAGTAGTGTGGAAATGGGACGCTAGTGGGACACTTCTTGTCAACACTTAGCAAAAGATGTCCACGAATTTATCTAGGCTTTCCATTTTGTGGCACTGGCGCTTCTGAGGCTGTTGGTAGAGGGGTTTTCTCAACGTCATAACAAGAATTTATAGCAACACCCACTCTAGCAAGGTCATCGTCATCTGAAGGAAATTTTTTTTCTAGTATAACTTGTACTTCTTCAATACACGCCTGTAACTCGTCTATTCCTTTCTTGCCAGCCTCTTTAGGTGGATTGTCATTGGGATTACTTTCAACATTATCAGCCATATTCAATTCCTTTTCTCTTTGTTCGTAAATTTATTATAACAAGGAAATGTTAAATATTTATGACAGTCGTAAATAAATGCACTTCCTTCTAGTGAAGTGGGGGGCGGAGGAGCTGATATTACCTACCAATCTCCAGTCCATGCGATATGTTAATATTTATAGCAGCAATTAAATTGCGTAACGGGCAGAAATTCATTCATTAAGCCCTAAAATTGCCCTATTTCTTTAATTTAATATAAATAAAATATTTATATTCAGGCGCTTGTGAAAGTAGGTGCGCGGATTATCTGGCAGGTCATGCACGGGATGAGTTGATGAAACTTCATAATATGCGCCGCATAGATACAGACCTTATCTTTCCTGCGAGTATCCGAAAAAATAATATAAATTTGTAAGGGGGTGTATAACTAAAACTAAGATATAATTGTCCCCCTTATGCTACCGTGTCTGTCTGCATATCTGTCTTTATCGGTTAGAGTTTCATCCGTTTGACTTTAACTCTCGATAAGGGGGTAGTATGCCTGTTAAGAGTTCCTAGTGAAGTAGTGTTGTTATGCCATCCAACTGCAATTTAAATGCCCTAAATTCAGCCCGCAGACGCCCCTACAGAGCCATCTCAACTGCCTTGGTCTAATGGATGCCTAGAATATGAAATACATCTCTGCAAGCTCTGCTCCTCACTTTTATTTTGCGCTTGACTTTAATGGGGCAGGGTGGCAACGTAAAGTGCGACCTATAACTAGCAACAAGCTATGTAATCCGCAGTATATATAGGGTTTAGTTTCGTATAGCGTATCCCTCCTCCGCTACCATTTATCGAAAATAATTTAGTTATAGCAGTGTCTTGGTAGCTCCAGGATGATGGGCCTTCTCTCGATAATAATAGGGGGCTAAAAATCGAAGAACGTGCTATCGAGGAACCCTGTAACATCACCTGAGAAGCGAATCGCGAAGCCTGTATCTGTGTCGTGTAGAAGTGTTTCATCAGGGCCGCTGCTATAGCTAAAAGTATCAAAATCAGAAAATGCAGTGAGAATGGCGATATTTGAGAGGTCAATCAAATGACCATTCTTAATATCTGTGATGAGATCGGCAGTCGCAAATTGCGACTCCAACACATCATCAAAGATAAATACATCTTCAATATGAGTATGGACGCCGGCTCCACCGTTATAATTACCACCAGTGAGTGTGTCCTGTCCCATGCCGCCTCGGATGATGTCGGCCTGTCCGCGACCATCAATGACATCATCACCAGCACCGCCATTTAATATTTCATAATGTGCATTGTTAGTGCTGCTAGCATCGCCACCTATAATGGTGTCATTGCCGTCCCCACCATTGACCCAAGACTCGTTTGCTTGAGCATGGTTATGCGTTACATAATCATCTCCATCACCCAGAAATGCTTGGTTGAAATTTAAGTCATTAAGCGTGTCATTTCCGGCGCCTAGAATATAGGCAGAAGCATAGTTATAAGTGAAGCTGTCATCCCCTGTTGTGCCGAAGCGGTGACCCGTTCCATAATTAAAAATAAAATCTGTATCATCCAGCGTCGCTGTAACGTCACCATTAATTTTAAAGGTGAAGTCACCAAACTCATCAGTGATGAATGTCCAGTCATTTGCGGCATCATAGCTCATTGAAAGCACATCATCTTTTGCAGGTGCGAACCCTATGCTGGTATAGGCAAATCCTTGCATTCTGATGGTGTCAACACCGTCTTCAAAGTCCATGATGAGGTTATCAAACGTAGTGTCTTTATCGTAATAGAGTTCTCTTAGGCTTATGCTTGTGAGCCTGAAGTCAAAAATGTCAGCGCCTGCACCGCCAGTGACCACGTTTGTTCCGCCATATAAATTAAACTCGTCATTTCCGGCGCCGCCATCAGCTGTGTTAACACCATCTTCTAAATCGAATCTATCATCTCCCGTCGTGCCGCTCACAATAGTGCCAACGGAGATGTTGAAATCATCAGAGACGCTGAGTGTTCCTGCGCCATTATCTGTGGCTGTAACACGCACAGAGATGGTGCCGACATCGCCGCTAGCAGGCGTGCCAGAGAAAGTGCGTGTGGCTGCATCAAAACTCAACCAGCCTGGCAGTGCGCCACCACCAGCGAGTGTTGCTGAGTAGGTGAGAGTATCTCCAACATCAGCATCATCGAATGTGTTTGCAGCGAAGCTATAATTATAGGCGACGCCGTCTGCAATTGATTCATTCGCAATAGCATTGGCAACAATAGGCGCACTATTTCCAATGCCATCAAAGTGATCATGGGTGAGGGTGGTGTGGTCGACGCCTTGCAGCACAACGACATGCCCCGCGCCCAGATCTACCAGCGCATCGCCTGAACCATTGTCAGAGAGATTGAGATCGGCGATGGAATCGAAGGATGCGAAGGATGAGTGAGTGAGGTCTATAGTGTCATCGCTTAATGTAAAATCAGTTATAATGTCAGTGTCACCTATATGCTGAGCAAAGACAAAAACATCCTCTCCCGTACCGCCTATCATACTGTCGTCGCCGCTTCCTCCATCAATAGTATCATCGCCGTCACCCGCTAATGGACCTCCGTTGTAATCGCCATATAAAGTGTCATTACCAGTGCCGCCTGTAATAATATCACTGCCGCGTTCGCCCAAGAGTCCTCTTCCTACATTGTCAGCAACGAGCGTGTCATCAAATGTACTGCCTTCTATACGTTCTATGTCGATTAATACATCACCTTCAGCATGGCCACCGAGGAAGGTGGATGTCAGTAGGTTAATGTTCACTGCATCTCCACCAGTGTAGCGTGCTATATCATTGTCTCCCACACCTCCATCGATGGTATCCGCTCCTGCGCCACCCCAAAGAGCGTCAGTGTCGCTTTCACCGTAAAGATAATCATTGCCATCGCCGCCGCGTAAATAATCCACGCCATCGCCACCATACATAGTGTCTTCTTCGGATGAGCCAGTTGTGAGGTCCTGCAATGCTGTGCCTGTATAGGTTCCCTCGGCATCATTAATGGCGACTGTTATTGTTTCATCGAAGGTGTTGCCTGTGCTGTCCTCGGTGCGAATAATAAGAGCGACCGATGTTGCTGATTCATAATCGACATTAGCACCTGTTTGCACAGCAAGCTCATTGTCATTAATAATTTCAAACCAACCTGAAGGATCTGAAACAATGCTGTAGCTATGGCTGTCGAGGGTGTCTGCATCGGTTGTGCCGAATGTTGCGACGATTGTACCTGATGGATCATTCAATGCGATGCCAGTGACATCCTCAACCGACACGACCTCTTCACCCGTAAGCAGCAAACCTGATGCGTTTAACGCTGTCGGCGTTGCGCCATTATTCGTCAGAAGGGGGGGGCTTGAGGTTGTTTCGCGTTCGTTTGTGCGTTCTACGTCATTCTGTTCGTCAAGTTCAAGACGTTTGTTGATGAGGCCTTGCTGCAGCTCGCTACGCACTTCTCCTGTGATGATGACTGTGCCAAATTGTGTGACGCTATAGGTGGTTTGATCGTTGGGGTTTTTGACTCTGAAGTCTTCCATGTCATTATGTAGGAGTGTCGATTCACCAGAGCTGCGAATATTCGGCGTGTTAATGATGTCGAGCTGCTTGCTCTGTGAGCTAGCGTTGAGTGAGATAACTTCACTATGTAGTAGCTCAAGGCTTTCGGCTGTTTTACTCAGAAAAGAGAGTTTTATATCGAGAGTGTCTTTATGGCTCTTGCTGTCGGCAATAAAGAGTATTTGGGACAAGGCTTGCTGAATCATTAAGGCATTACCCGAGAGTGTGATTACGCCCGTGCCAACGTCGCTGGTAATATTAAGACCTGATAGATGCGTGACGGCAAGCACGCCTTGGTCAGTATTGTTCAAGACCAGGCGCACGATTGTTTCACCTTCGTTAATGCCTTGTGCCATTTCAAACTTCTGGCCAATATTAATATGCTTTAGCGCTGCAAAATCAAGAAGCTTTTCATCACGTTCATACAAACTCCCATTATTAGAGTCACCCGCAAGTGTTTCCGTTATAGCGGTTTTCTCTACCTCACTATCAATGACGAGTGTTGTGTTATTACTTAATGAGTAAATTGTTTGTAATAAGTTCGTTGTGATATGTCGCTCCCAATGAATAAACTTGAGACATGAGTCTATCCAAGAGGTGTTACTTATTAATTAAGAGTAGGTTTTTTTACTGTTGCTGTTGCGCCACCCAGTTCAGCACAATGGTCATGACTATCTTCTGTCGTCGCTATGTTTTTTAGTAACAGACGCTTACTTTACCTCAGCGAGTTTTGGCAGCGTATTCATATCATCAGCTTCGATGGTGACGGTCTCATCAATGCGGCGCACGTCATATTGCGCGAGCGGTGAGGGGAGTGGTTTGTTTTTGGAGGGTTCTACGCCTAGTTTTTGCAGTTTGCGCATTTTAGGCAGCATGTTGCTGTTGGCGGAGCGGGCGAATTTTTCGAAATGCTCGATGCTTGATTTTAAGCTTGAACCAACCTTATCGACATGTCCAAAGGCAACTGCAACGCCTTCCATCATGCTGGATAGAGTGTCCAAAATCTGCTCATTATTAGCATCACGTTGGGCGGTGGCGATTTGCTCACGTGCCAGTTGGAAAATGGCGAACAAGCCCGATGGCCCCGTCATATGAACATTGGAGCGGATGAGCTTGTTTTCAATCTCGGGGTCAGCTTGACGGATGCGCTCGACAGCCATCTCACTCGGCACATACATCACATTAAAGCTATGCCCAACAGTGCTGGCATGTCCGGATTCTTTAAGTTGTTTGGTGACAGCTGACTTATAATCCTTACCTGCGAGCGTACGCAAATGCTGATCCATTGTTTTTTTGAGGCGTGCGAGCAGTTCATCTTCACTCTCGTCCGTCGCTGCGTCTTCTAGTTCAATCAGATGCTTGGAGGCTTTGCAGTCAATCGCTATAATCATATCTTGGGGGAGGAACACTACCGCATCAGGTTTGAGGCTGCCATAGCTTGCGCCTGTGTTGGCGGCATCGACATGATATTGCATGACAAAATCTTGCCCAGGGGTGAGGCCGAAGTTTTTTAGCAGATTCTCAAGTCCGACTTCCGCCATTTTCCCCGCACCGGTGGGGTTGGTGAGGGCGCGCATGACGGTGTCCATCTGGTTTTTGTTTTCACCCGAGGTCTGGCGAATGGCAGCAACCGATTCAGTAATACGGTTAAATTGCTCCATTAAACGTTCAGAGGTTTGTTTGACCTGTTCGGTTTGCTGTTTTTTGGTTTCAGCGGCTTCACGCTTATGATCCGCGAGCAATTTGTTGGAAAGTTCACTCCCTGCGCTCATTACAGCGGATTTGGCAGCTTGAATGGATTGTTCTTTTTGGATTTCCCAATCTTCAATACGTTGCTGCATTGCGGTTGCTTTTTCCTCTGCACGTACGCGAGAGATGTCGGTTGCACCAATCTTTTCTTGCAGTAATCCGCGTTCTTTACGGGCGACTTCTATCGTATCATGAAGGCGGGATTCTAACTCATCTATCTGGCCTTCGGCAGCACCGAGTTGGGTGGAAATCGATTGCATTTCAATAGCGCGTTTATGCATTTTCTTTTTGGTATTGCGCGCGGTAACAAGCCCTATGACGGCTAAAATGAGTGCTAAAATAAATCCCACTCCAAGCATAAGCGTAAACTCGGGAGGTAATTGACTTAATTGATACATGACAAACGTCTCCTTAGTCGCTAAATTCACGTTCACTATAACATTTAACTTGTGGACTGCAATCAGCTTATGACGAATACTCCTTCTTTTGCAGCGGTCATTCTGGCTGCTGGGCGCGGAACCCGAATGAAATCCAACCTTCCCAAGGTCATGCACAAAATGGCAGGGCGTTCCATGGTGGCACATGTGGCGGCGGCAGCTAAAGCGCTAAAGCCAGATCATGTCGCAGTCGTGACGGCTTCGACGATGCCTGAAGTTCTAGAAGCTGCACAGGTAACGGCGCCAGAAGCTGTGCGCGTGATCCAGCATGAGCAGCGTGGCACCGGCGATGCGGTCAAGGCTGCGAAGGATCTGTTGGATGGCTATGATGGCACAACCTTGGTGCTCTACGGTGATACGCCCCTTTTACAGCCGGAAACATTGCAGCGCATGTTAGACGCTGCGCAAACCCATGCGGTTGTTGTGCTGGGAATGCGTCCTGTAGATGCGGGTGCCTATGGACGTTTGGTCACCTCTGCGGATGGTGCGCTAGAGCGTATTGTCGAGTTTAAAGATGCTAATGAAGCTGAACGCGCGATTAATCTGTGCAATTCAGGTGTGATGGCTGTGGGTGGTGGAAAAATGATGGAACTGCTGGCTGAAGTAACAGATGACAATGCGCAAGGTGAATATTACCTGACAGATGTAGTTGGTATCGCCAACGCAAAGGGCTTGAGCTGCGGCGTGGTTGAGGCAGATGAATGGGAGCTTCAAGGCGTGAATTCGCGTGTAGAGCTTGCGAAAGCAGAAGCCGTATTCCAGGCGAAGAAGCGAGAAGCGGCGATGGTTGCAGGCGTGACATTGATTGACCCTGAGACGGTGTATTTTGCAGCAGATACTGAGCTCGGGCGTGATGTAATTGTACATCCGCATGTGATATTTGGTGAAAAAGTAACCATTGCTGACGATGTAACCGTTCACGGGTTTAGTCATATCGAAGGTGCAACAATTGATTCTGGTGCGAGTGTGGGGCCTTTTGCACGTTTGCGCCCAGGGGTTAAGCTTGATGCAAATGTCAAAGTTGGAAACTTCGTCGAAATTAAAAATACCCATATGAAGCAGGGGGCCAAGGCCGGGCATTTGAGTTATTTGGGCGATGCTGAGGTTGGTGAAGATAGTAATATTGGGGCTGGGACCATCACCTGCAATTATGATGGCTTTGATAAGTTCAAAACAATTATTGGTGCCGGCGCATTCATTGGTTCGGACTCCACTTTGGTTGCTCCGGTGATGGTGGGTGATGGCGCATTTGTAGCGGCTGGCAGCTGTATTACGCAGGATGTTGAGGGGGGGGCGCTTGCCATCGCACGTGAGAAGCAAGTGCAGAAGTCTGGCTGGGTCAGCGCTTTCAAGCGCTTAAAGCAGCAGAAAAGCTAATATGACAGAAATGTGACAATTCATGCTCGGGTTTGCTGGGGGGGCGTTTTTGTGCTATAATAGCAACATGAGAAATTGTGTAATGATAGCAGGCTGTGTAAGCCTATTGGCGGTGAGTGGAGCATCTAACACTGCCCATGCAAAGGATGATTTTGTCTTTATTGATAGTTCAAGTAGTGATTTTATAACGCATTACGCGCCTGCGCCATCAGGGCTCATTGATCCATTTATCGGTTCAACCATCGATGTTGAGGATTATATGGATAACATCACTTACACACATACCAGTGACTATGATATCGAAAAAGAAGAGGATGTGGACTATAATCTGCGTGCTGGGGTCTCATACGGCCTCAATAAGACTTTTTCACTTGCTTTTGATCCCGAAAAACAGAAATTTAGGCTCGAAATGGGCTTCTTAAAGCTTAAAAGTATCAAAAACCTTCGTATTCGTACCCGTTTAAGCCTAAAAAAGGTGTATCTTAAAGCTATTTATAAATGGTAATTTTATAATTTCCCCTGCTGTTCTCCTCAATAGGCGTGTGGCTTCGCCACGCTCAAGGCTGACTCCTGCGCTCGTGGACTGAAACTCACCATTATATCCGTATAGCTTATGCGAGGTCAGTAGACCGAGCGAGCCATCAGCGCGCGAAGCGGTCCGCCTATTGCAAATGCAGGGGCAATGAATAATCTATATCGGCATCTTAATGATATCTTGATAAGCAGATACTGCTCTGTCACGTACTGCAACAATGGTTTGTAGTGTGAGCTCACTGTTGGTGACGGCGGTCACGAGGTCATGCAGGCTTGCTTCATCGGCAATCGCATTCATGCTGATAGCCTCAGTATTATAGCCAGAGTTCTTGGCTTCAGAGAGGGCAGAAGTGATGAGGTCATGGAAATCTTCTTTACCAGCGGCATTCGCTTCGCCTGGCATAGACGGGCTTTCTTTCAGGCTCGCCATCTTCTCTTTTTGAACCTGCATACCTTGTGTGCTGCCATAGGCACTACTCGCTTGGGTAAATCGTGCGTCCATAATGTTCGTCCTTTATTTGCTTCTATACGTACTATAGCACATAAGTCTTAATGAATCGTTAGGAAAAATTTGCCTAGTCTGCATGAATTGCCTAGTTTCTCAATAGACCGATGGTTTGTTGCAACATGCCTTTAGACATTTCAATAACATTGACATTCGCCTCATAGGCGCGACGTGCTTCCTTCATATCCACCATCTCAATCATGGTGCTGACATTGGGAGTGAGGATGTAGCCTTCTTCGTCTGCGGCGGGGTGGTTCGGCTCAAAACGTTTGTTAAAGGCTGAACTATCGGTGTCGATTGATTTGGTTTTAACGCGCTCAACATTCATTTCTCTATCCATAAGATTATGGAAGGTAATGGTTTTTCTGCGATATGGCATTTCACCTGGATGGTTTCCAACAGACGATGCGTTGGCGATGTTCTGTGCAATAATTTGCAAGCGATCGCTCTGTGCTTTCATTCCGGATGATGCAATATGCATTGATTTTATGATGCTAGATGTAGGCATAATTAACGCTCCTTAGTTTCTTTTTATTATCTGTTACCAATAGCTGTCTTAAACATAGCCGCTGTTTTTTTGTATAGATTCACCGTTGTCTCATAAGACTGTTTGTTGTGCGACATGTTGGCGATTTGCTCTTCAAGCGCGATATTATTTTCCATCGGTGTAGTTTCAAATGTTTTGCGTTGATCTTCGACACGGTAATTGCCGCTCATTTTTCCTGCATTTCCTGCCATGTGAGAGGATGAGGTGGCGCGTAGAGCTAAACGTTGTGATTGCAATGAGGCAAGGCGCTTGAAATCAACTTCTTTTATAGCCTGCGCTTCAAATTCTGGTGTGTCAGCATTGGCAACATTATGCGCAATAATGTCGTGTTTCTGTGCGCTATACGACATTTTAGCATGCATCAAATTGAATAAATGTACTTTACCGAAATCCATGGGCCACCTCCATACGTTCTTTTTATGTATAATGTAATGCAGATACCGTGCCATTTCATGAGGTTCTCTCTGTAAATATCTGTAAATTTTTGTACAACTAACAGTAGATATTGCTTAATAATCATGCTAGATAGTGAGCATCCAGTAGGAACCTAATTAAGGGAATAGCATTATGCTCTATCTGTCGCGCAAGCTTGGGGAATCCATTGTTATTAATAACAATGTTGAGATGACCATTACTGAAATTCGTGGGAAATCAGTGAAAATTGGCTTCAATTTTCCGCCAGATGCAACCGTGTTGCGTAAAGAAATTCATGATAAGATTAGTGAAGAGAATCAGGCCGCGTCACAAGCAGATGTTGGTATGTTTGATTTGATGGGTGAAATTGACCTTACCGGTTTTGGTTCTGGTTCAAAAGAAGATTAACTGCCTCTGGCGTATTTATTGCAAGGGAGTGGTATGGAAGAGAACGCACCACACCAGCCGCTAAAAATTGATGACGAGAATGTACGACTAAAGCTGGAAGGTGATGGCGTGCAAAAAGCTGTGGCTATCAGCTATGAACAGGGCAATGCAGATGATGCAGCGCCCATGTTGGTGGCATCAGGAAAAGGCAGTGTTGCGGAGCAAATCATTGCGCTTGCATTCGCCAGCGGTATTCGTGTGCGTAAAGACCAAGATCTAGTGGAAGTACTATCTCAGGTAGAAGTGGACTCACCAATTCCCCTTGAAGCATTCACCGCTGTGGCAGAAATTTTGAGTTATGTCTATCAGGCGAACGCCATATATGGTAAGCCTAAGGCTACAAAAACAAGTAACAAATAGTTATAAGGAGACAAAGTATGTCTGGAGAAAAAATGAATGTGGCGCATATTATATCAGGGCTCGATGCCTATATTGAGCGTTCATCGAGTGTGCTTGAGAAAGGTGATTACATTGAATTGAACGAGCTCTCTGAGATGGTGGGGAACCTCTGTGCATGTATTAATGATATGCCCGTTGAAGATGCTCGCACCTATGCAGATAAGCTTGATGTTATGGTTGAGCGGCTCAATGAGCTGCAGAAATCGATGGAAGCGCATCAACATGAAGTGAAAGCACAGCTCAGCACCTTGTCAGAAAACCGTCAAGCGGCAGGGGCATATGCCAAAGTGAACGCACTCAAAACAGGCGCGCCAGCCGTTTCTCACAAAGAAGATGAATAACTCTTTTGACCTGATAGAGTGAACCCTCTATAACTAGGCTATTAACTCTCTAACCAAGGTCGTCTCCCTATGGGTCTTGAAGGCTTCATTCGTGTCATTATAGCATTTGTTTTTGTCCTAGCTCTCGTGCTTTTTGCTGCATGGGTGGTGAAAAAACTCGGACTTGAAAAACGATTGCGCTCACGTTTCTCCAAAGAAGGGGATGGCTTGCAGGTTGAAGATATTTTCTATCTCGATAATAAGCGTCGTTTGGTAACGGTTGCGCGCGGTCGACAAAAACATCTTTTGCTACTCGGCCCCCACACTGATATGGTGTTGGAGCATTTTGAAGAAGATTCAAAACATAAAAAACTGGCGCAGGAGGATGACGATGAAGCAGTGTAAATTGATTCTCGCCTCATTAATTGCCCTTGCTTTTATGGTGATGGCTGATGGTGCTTCTGCTCAAAGTTTGAACGTTGATTTTGGTGGAGCGGGTGGTGAGCCGGGTTCAGCCACAGCGCGAATGATTCAGATCATTCTCCTCATGACGGTGCTGTCCATTGCGCCAGGGATTTTGGTGATGGTCACGTCATTTACGCGTATTATTATCGTTTTGGCATTCCTACGAACGGCACTGGGTACGCAACAAACGCCACCCAATCAGGTGTTGATCGCACTGGCATTATTTGTCACTAGTTTCATTATGGCTCCTGTCTTTCAAGAGTCCTATGATAATGGGTTGTTGCCGTTGATTAATGAGCAGATTAGCGAAGAAGAAGCGATTGAGGCGGCAGCTACGCCGTTCCATCAATTTATGCTTATGCATGTGCGTGACAAAGATCTGGAGCTGTTTGTGAATATGTTGCCTGAGGCGATAGAGATTGATGCACCCGAAGATACGCCCTATCGCGTGTTGGTTCCTGCCTTCATGATTAGCGAGCTAAAACGTGCCTTTGAGATAGGGTTCTTGCTGTTTATACCCTTCCTTATTATCGATATGTTGATTGCCTCAGTGTTGATGGCAATGGGTATGATGATGCTACCGCCAGTGGTGATTTCACTCCCGTTTAAGCTAATTTTCTTCGTGCTGGTCGACGGATGGTATATGGTCATTGGTTCACTCGTAAAAAGCTATGGATTATAACGCATGTTAATTGGACGTATTTTATCAAGCATTGTTGCCATCCTCCTTATGATCGGCCTGTTCATGGCGGCGTCTGTCGTGATTATGATAGTTGTGGTTGTATTAGTAGGCTTGGGCATTGTGCATTGGTTGCGTAGTAAAGGTATACTGGCGAATAAAAAAGGCACATTTCGTGGCTATGGTGATGAGAATGTTGAGCCTGAGCCGGCCGATGATACTCCCGTGATTGAAGGTGAGTTTGAAAAAGTTAAAGAGGAACATAAATAATCATGCGTCATACTCTCCCGACAGTTCTGCTATCCTTATCTTTGTTGTTTTATGCGCCAATTGCGTATGCATCTGAGGATATTATCATTGTTGAGGAGCATATTTCGCCAGAAAAGCAGGCGATGCAAAAATTAGCAGAGATTAAAGCCGCTGCTGCTAATAAAGATTCTCGTTCTGTGCATGTGATGGCCGCGGAAAAATATGGTTCGAAAATTGGTGTCTCGCGTGTATCCGTTGAAATGGCGCATGCAGCCATGCTTAATAATAAAGGCGAAATAACTGGTTTAGCATCATTTTGGCAAGGCAATAAGGGGCTTGTGATTAAGCTCTATGTTGAAGGTTTAACGTCTGGCACGCATGGCCTGCATATTCATGAGCATGGCAAATGCGCCGCGATGGACAAATTCATGTCAGCGAAAGGGCATGCTAAACATGAAAATGAGAAATCACACGGATTTATGCATCATGAGGGGCCTCATTTAGGTGATTTGCCCAATATTATTGTGGATGAGGGTGGTGTCGCTCACGCTGAGTTTTATTCAGAACGTCTAAGGCTTCATTATAGTAAGGAGCATCAACACATGTTTGCATTGTTAGATGGCGCTGCCATCATGATTCACGCTGCGGCAGATGACTATGTTTCGCAGCCTATTGGCGGATCTGGAGCGCGCGTTTCATGCGGCGTGGTACAACAGTAATAGTTTTTAGCTATCGGTACAATCAAAACAATCTAATATACTTATCAACTCTCCGTGCTATGCTTCGGTTAGTGAAGATAACGAGAATCAATCATATAGGAGAACTACTATGTCTAATCCCGTCGCAGAGAAGTTGAAAATCGTGCTTGCAGATAGCTACGTGCTCTACCTCAAAACCCAAAATTACCATTGGAATGTAACGGGCCCTAACTTCAAGTCGCTACATATGTTATTTGAAGAGCAATATACCGACTTATCTACTGCTGTGGATGAGATTGCAGAGCGTATCCGTATATTGGGTGACAAAGCACCGGGGAGTTTCTCAGCATTCTTGGCGCTTACTACGCTTGAAGAAGCGCAAGACGGGCTGACAGCTGATGCGATGGTTCAAGATTTGTCTGATAGTGGTGCGCAGATGGGCATGTCATTGAAGGCCGCGCTCAAGGCAGCGCAAGAGGCGGAAGATGAAGTGACTGTAGGTTTGATTGCAGAGCGTATGACCATGCATGAAAAGAATGGTTGGATGCTTCGCGCATCGCTCTAACGCCCCGTGTTTATTTCTGTGTATCACAGAATATTAAGACAATAATAAATGTGGAAATAAGTATTCCACATTTATTTGTTGATTATCTATTCATGTTTATGTAAGAATCGTATCTTAATAAAAATTAAGAGGCGTTAGGTCATGAGCTATACATCGATACCAATAGGTGAAGAAGCACTGAATGAACTGGAAGGTTTTGGAACGTTCCCCTTTGCTAAACAAGCCGATAAAATTCAAGATTTGGCAGATGTTTTTTTGACATGCCATCCTGACTGGGTCGCATTTGCACAGTTAAAAGATGCATCTTTGAAGAATAAATATCCTGATGAGCTGGAGTACCTCCTCACAGAGGAAATTAAATCATATCCAGGGCTGAAGGCGCTTGCTGCACATGAAGCAGCCCATGAGCTGTATAGCCGAGGGGTTGCGCAGCAGCCAACCGCACGCGCCATAGCAGAGGCCGCGGCATCGCTGACGGGTGCGGATATTCATCCCGGTGCAACAATTGACCCCTATGTTTTTATTGATCATGCGAAAGGGATCGTGATCGGTGAGACGGCAACCGTTGGACAGGGTACGCAAATATTTCATGGCGTGACGCTAGGAGCCGTTGGAAAATCCACAGGTGACGGGCCGCGCCATCCACAGATTGGTAAAGACGTTGTGCTTTCGGCAGGAACGCAGATTATGGGCGCGCAACATGTTGGTGATGGTGCATTGATAGGTCCCGCTTCACAGGTGATTAGAAGCGAAATCGGGGCAGGCGTAGTGCTGAAGCCAAGTACACGCATTGCAGATGTCGCTGATGGCATTGCTGATAACACGGTGTTGTTGCCTCGCGGACAGCAGATTTTTACAAATTCGCGCGGCACTTCAATGGATAAAGCGCAAAAAGAAGACCTTACGAGTCTTGTGTCACCCTACATGGTGGAAGTTGGTAGCATTACGAATGAGGTGATAGGGCGGTTGCGCTAGCGCCATAACTCACCTAGAGTTACATCCATGAAAAAGATTCTCTTTGTATGTACTGGTAATATTTGTCGTTCGCCCAGCGCTGACGGTATCCTCAAACATATGGCCGCTAAAAAGGGGCTCTCTGACAAACTATATGTTGATTCATGTGGTTTGCAAAGCATGCATGCCGGTGAATCGGCAGATAAACGTTCCGCTGCCGCAGCATTGAAGCGTGGCTATGACTTGTCGGACCAATTCTCGCGACAGGTGCGTGTGAGTGATTTTGTTGAGTTCGATTGGGTGTTGGCGCTTGATAGAAGCCATGAGCGTGCGCTTCGTAAGATGGCACCGCCTGAATTTAAGGATAAAGTGAAATTGATGCTCCCTTTTTCGGGCGTGACGCATCGTGATGAAGTGCCAGACCCTTATTATGGCGGCGAGGATGGATTTGAAGATGTATTGAATCTGCTGGAAGAGTCTTGTGAGAAGCTCCTTATAATGCTATAATATGTGATATAAATCACATTTAATAATGAGTCACCATGTCAATTAATAGTTCTGGTCAACCCACCTATGTCACAACCCTGCTCGATTGGGGGCTGCCTACAGCCCTGTCGTGGACGGGCAATGCTAACCAAGCAGTTACGGTGACATATAGCTTTGACTCGTCACTTAACGGTCGTGGATACACCACCAATATCGCAGATTACAGTGCTGCTGAAGAGGCTGCCGCCCGCGCAATTATGACGCAGTGGGCAAATGTTGCCGACCTAACCTTTGTTGAAAGCAATAGCAACCCTGATTTGGTCTATGCAGAGCGAGATTTATCTGTGGGAACGGCAGGCAGTACGCAGATTTCATATTTCCCTAGCTTGTCACGTTTAGCCTATGCAGATGTCTATTATGACGATAGTGGAACGAGTCCTAATCAGTCGGGCTATCATACAATTATTCATGAGATTGGGCATGCCTTGGGATTGGGACATCCTGATGATAATGGTTTGAATCCGAACTATGATATGGATGAAACAGCTATGTCTTATAATGCGGGTTCAACTACAACAGGTGGGGCGTTTAATTGGCCGACAGGTCCGATGATTTTTGACATTGCTGCTATTCAATTCTTATATGGTGCAAATCGCAGCTTTAATACAGGCAATGATACTTACGCCGCATTTGACCTTGAAGACATCTCGACATTGTG
>CALJMC010000149.1 GCA_937982385.1 uncultured Rickettsiales bacterium
CCGTCGCACCTGCTGCTGCCGCGCCTTTAACCAAAGACATTTCAAGCTGCAAGCCTGTCACGGTAAGCCCTACCTTCTCAGCACGTTGCAATGAGATTGAACGACAGTAATAGAGGCTCTTCATACCTTTTTTCCATGCGCTGAAATGCAACTCATGCAAATCACGCTTATGAATATCCGGGCGAATAAACAAATTCACTGACTGCGCTTGGCAGATATATGGTGTGCGGTCTGCTGCATGTTCAATAATCCAACGCTGATCAATTTCTTGTGCGGTACGGAAGACATCTTTTTCTTCCTTCGTCAAGAATTCGAGATGCTCAACAGACCCTTCATTGGATGCAATAGCGCCCCAAATCTTCTCAGTGTTTTTGCCCTTCTCTTCAAGCAATTTCGTCAGATGCTTATTTTGCACTACGAAAGAACCAGAGAGTGTTTTCTGCGTGAACGCATTAGCAGCATATGGCTCAATCCCTGGGGATGAGTTGCCGGCAATAATCGAGATAGACGCCGTCGGCGCAATCGCCATTTTGTTACTGAAGCGTTCCATAGAACCCACTTCAGCCGCATCTGGGCACGGCCCGCGCTCTTCACCAAGCTTGAGTGACGCTTCATCAACCGCCTGCTTAATATTACCAAAAATCTTATTGTTCCACACTTTCGCCATCACAGACTCGAATGGAATCATCTTGCCTTGAAGATATGAATGGAAGCCCATTACACCCAAACCAACTGAACGCTCACGCATCGCTGAATAGGTCGCACGCTTCATTTCATCAGGTGCGTCTTCGATGAATTTTGTGAGTACATTATCGAGGAAGCGCATGATATCTTCAACGAAGCCATCCACATCTTTCCACTGGTCATATGTCTCAAGATTCAGTGATGACAAGCAGCAGACTGCCGTACGGTCTTCACCCAAATGGTCAATCCCTGTTGGCAATGTAATTTCACTACATAGATTCGATGTTTTTACATTCAAACCAAGTTTTTTATGATGCTCAGGAATATTCTGGTTCACCTTATCAATGAACAGCATATAGGGCTCGCCCGTCTCGATACGAGTGGTCAGCAATTTAATCCACAAATCGCGCGCCTGTACTTCTTCAATCACTTCTTTAGTTTTCGGCGAGCGCAATGCCCATACATCACCTTTTTCAACAGCTTTCATGAATTCATCTGAAATGGCAACACCATGATGAATATTAAGTGTTTTACGGTTCGGATCGCCACCAGTTGGACGACGAATCTCGATAAATTCTTCAATCTCAGGGTGGTCAATCGGCATGTATACCGCTGAGCTGCCACGACGAAGTGACCCTTGAGAAATCGCGAGTGTAAGCGAATCTTGCACACGCATAAACGGAATCACACCCGATGTTTTACCATTGCCACGCACACGCTCACCAATCGAGCGCAAATTGCCCCAATAGCTACCAATCCCGCCACCGCGAGAGGCGAGCCATACATTTTCATTCCATAAGTCTACGATGCCGCTCAGGCTATCTTTCGTTTCATTCAAGAAACATGAAATCGGCATACCGCGATTCGTACCACCATTACTAAGGATGGGAGTCGCTGGCATAAACCAATGTTGCGAAATATAATCATAAATACGTTGTGCATGGGCTGCATCATCTGCATAGGCCGTTGCAACACGTGTAAACATGCCCTGAAAATCTTCACCATCCAACAAATAACGGTCAATCAGTGTTTCTTTACCAAATGCCGTCAAATTCTCGTCACGTGAGTGGTCTTGGATGATATTAGATGCCAGTTCGTTCATGTTTATAGCCTCTTTTTCTACATTGCTTTTCAGCGTTAAACTCTGCGCCTTTCGGCGTTAAAAAACCCACCAGCAATTGCATATGCAACCACCATAATACCACACTAACCTGTTCAAAGAACTATAGAAAAGACGCTACTTGCCGTAATCTCTTATCTATATTCCCGCCTCATGAAAACCATCTCTCTGGTCGCTCATTTTGCGAGGAATTGGATGCTAAACCATACTTTGATAAAGCGATAGTGTTTTCTTCCTTTTTTTCTTAAAAAATTCCATTGACAGCCCTTAGCCAAGTCTACGCCTTGTTTGTACAAAATAGCATCTATTAGTTTATCGAAGTAACCACTAAATGCTGTGTTGTAGCGCCGTGCTGTACCACTATATAGCTACATATGGTGTATCACTGTCAATCGCCTAAAGGCATTTTTTTCGTTAATAAGGCACCTTTTATGTAACCGTGTATTAAATGCCACATATATGCCCCAAAACCTATTACACCACAAGATGTAGTGTTTCACTGATTTATAAGGGAATCTTCATTAAACTGTCATACATTGCCTGTAATGACGATAGTATAGTCCCCCTCAATGAATAATTGAGTAAGACATTTACTATGAGTAATAAAAAGAAAAATCAAAAATCAACGGCTCCAATGCGTATCCTGTATCCTGATACATTGGTTGTATTGCCCACTGGCATGGTCACCACTATCAAAGCGTATTACACATCTAAAGAAAGAGCTTGTCCCGCTGTTGCTTATATAAATCCAGATGAAACTAATCATGCAGACATACAAGCAATACTTAATAGCCCCAACGGTATGGCATTTTTTCGTGAGAGATTGCAAACTACACTAGATGAAGGAGGTCCTCCCTTTGATTCTGTAATGCCAGCAGCAACATTGCCGCACATTGCGCATTATATAGAATCAGAAAACAACCAAACGAAAAAACAATGTTTACAGCAGATCTGCTCTATAGTTGAATCTCAGCTCACTGCTCCAAAGTTAGTTTCAGCCATCCAAAACCATATCATTGACGGCGCATTGGCAAAGGAAGGTCAGGAGATAAGAGATGATCAAAACACAATGAATCAAATGGTAAATTTATTACCCCCTATCTATCGCACTATCCTTCCAAATATGAACCTTCAAATATTGCTTTGTACTGACAACACTAACATTGGCATACCCAGTCAACTTATTCTTGGAGCATATACCCCATATACACAAATAATCTCCATGAACTTAAGACAAACCGAACAGAGCCAGCAAGCCAATCTACACGAAGAATTTACTCATAAAATAGATTATGACTTAGGGTTTTCTCTACGCGAAGGCTGGAGAAAAGCTCTCGCTGAAGAAACAGATGCAGCCAAAGAAGCACTTAAACGCTTTTATATTATCTCAAAAAAAGATGTCTTTGGGGCAGCTTCAGGGTCAGGCAGCTTTTCCTATCCAAAAGACAAAATTCCAAAAGAACTACTCGCGGATTTATTCGTTATCGACCATACAGACATCATGACTGCTAAAGAAAAAGCAGATATAAAAGCCGCCATCCCCAACATGTGGGCGGAATATGAAGAGTTTCTGAAGCAAGTAAAGAAATATCCCGAAATTATGGCAGAAAAACGTGGCGAAACAACAGATGTAACCTCTGGGGAAACATCCCTTCCAAGCACCAGCCACGCAGACAGAGCGGGCAAGCGCTCCATCGCACCTGATTCAGACGATATTAATAATAAAAGCGGACGCGCTCGCGGAGAATAAATTAATCGCCCCACTGTCATCAAACCGTCATACTGTTGGTCTATACTAGAT
>CALJMC010000150.1 GCA_937982385.1 uncultured Rickettsiales bacterium
TCTGACACAAGAATTTTTGTTTTTATATAATCATCTGGCCATAACTTCATTTTTTCCAGTTCTCTTGAAACCCATAACTCTGCCTTATCCACCACACGAAGAGTGCCCTCCTTATCGAGAAACATATTAAATTCATTTGATAAGTCCGCAATAAACTCTTGTTCTTTTGACAGCTTGTCATTTGATTTTTCTGTTTGTGCCGCCTCGTTTTCTGTCTTTAAGAATTCCGCAACCTCTGCAAATGCTGCCCATGTTTTGGGGTCACAGCTGAAGGCGCGCACCGCACGCACAAACTTCATCTCAGCCT
This sequence comes from uncultured Rickettsiales bacterium, assembly GCA_937982385.1. Classification (GTDB taxonomy): domain Bacteria; phylum Pseudomonadota; class Alphaproteobacteria; order Rickettsiales; family UBA998; genus CALJMC01. Next base: position 308 of record CALJMC010000150.1, read on the forward strand.
CTAATTTAAGTATATTTTCTTGATAGTTATCTGAAGATGGATTTTTTTCCATCTCTTGAAAATTATTATCTCGTGCACGAGCGAATGGCTCCTCAAAGCGCTGAGAATGTTTCAAATCTGGTGATTTATGAAAAAGATACGATATATGACGTGGCACACCATGCTTTTCTAAAATATTGTGGCATTTTTGAAGCCATAAGTCCTGAGGAGGAGATACCTCTGCAGTCAGCTTGATGCCATTTGGAAGTGTTCTTGAGAATTCTTCCACAGCTTGTGTAGCTTGCAGATATTCTTCCCAAATAATGGCGTCAGATGCAGATACTGTTGCAGCAGCCAATTTACCACTAGCCGTAACACTCCCCACACCTGCCGTTGATACGACTACTCCCCCAGCAACAGTATTTTTCAAAAAATTACGGCGGGTCATTGTACCTGTAGGTTCATCATCACTCATATCGTGCTTTCACGCATTTTTGGTATTTTTACTCTCAGTAATGTAACGTAAAAGCACGGATATGGATGTGAAGGTTATGTGACAATTACATAGCGCGTTGCTCGGTGTAGTCATCGATATAGTGGAACAGGTTTTCTTTGCGGAAAGGTTTTTCGACGAAACCGCTGGCGCCCATTTGCAGGGATCGCGCGATGTAGTCTGCATAGTTCTTGCCGCTAAACATCACGATATAGGCATCGGGGTTATGGGACTTAATCGCCTCGATGACGGAGAAACCATCATGGTCTGGCAATCCAATATCAAGGAATATGATGTCAGGGATATGCAGCATATAGTTGGTAATTGCCTCCTGCGCGTTACTTGCCGTAATCAGATGTTGTGAGTCTTTCAAGCAAGTGGAGACAATACGTCGCGCGAGCGGGTCATCTTCTACCAGTAGAATCTTGGTCGGCATGCCTGTGGAACTTTGCGCAGCATTAAGCAGAAAAATATCTTCCATATCTTCGACCAATAGTGACAATGGGTTATGCTCAAGCTCGTCATCATGCTCCTCTGCAAATGCGCTGACATAACCATGATGCACACAGATGTCACGCACCCCACGCCAGTTTTCTGCAGGATGATAGATGTCCATTTCCGATTTTATTTCATAATGTTGAAGCAATGTGTATGTCAGGCCGCGTGCCAACTCGCTTAGGTCACTATCAGTAATAGAACGACATAACACAAAAAGATTATCGTCATCACAGTGATATGCCATCCCATCAATATTTTTAAGAGTGATTGCCACTTCATTCATCGCATATTGATAGCTTTGCTCAGTAATGGCATCGGCATGCTGCGTGTCCATACTCAGATGCACCACGCGCCATTTCCGCCAACTGGTCGGGTCTATTGCCATCGTATCGACAATTGCTGCAAAGGCCGAAGCCGCATCTAGGGTTATAAATTTCATAAGTCATCTCCTTTTGTTATTGTTTTTTTACAGGGTGATGGGGTGTTGCCATATGTTATTTTACATAGGGCGACTTCTCTATATAGGCAAAAAGTTTATCTTTCGTAAAAGGTTTAGCGACAAAGCCTTTAGCTCCGTTTTTAATGGCGCCCATAATATTCTCTTTATCACCATTACCACTCAGCATGATGACATAAGCATCCGGGTCAATAGAGAGTACTTTTTTAAGTACTTCATGACCAGAAATATCAGGTAAATCAATATCTAAGAACATGACATCGGGCGCTTGATAGACATAACTTGAAATCGCATTATGACCATTTTCTGCGGCAGAGACGGTATGCTGCCCCTCCAATGCCGTGTGCACCAACTTACGAGAAAACGGATCATCTTCTACGATCACAATCTCAGGCTTCGTATGTTCTGCGCGACGCTTGGCAATGCTCGCCAATAATTCTGCAGAAAAAGGCTGATTCAATGCGGCATAGCGGGTTTTTTCCGCTTTTGCTTTCTTTGCCGCCATCTTACGGGCTTTCAATCCCGCAGTATAATCATCGAGCTTCGTTTTGCATAACGCGGTGAACTGATACCAGTTGGCACCCTTTTCATAAAACTCACTCTTCCCCTCGGGCATGCCCGCCTTTTTGAGAAGGCACTCTACTATAGCAATGTAAGATTTGGGCAAAAGCCCTGTACCGACAATAATCAGGTCGTTGTCATGTGTTTGAAGAAATGAGCAGTCTGCCTCTTTCAACGTTTCATTGAAAACATCTAAGATATGTCCAGTAATTGCATTATCATCGCCGGCATGCAGACCCTCAAAGTTAGAGATATGAATGGCGCGGGGAGTAGAAGTGAAGCTCTCACTCTTCGCTAGCCATTCAACCAGTTGCTTCTCTGCATGCTCAGTAATTATAATCATAGTCACTCCAAAATAGTAGGGTTGTATGCCGTTACTATTGCAGAGGACGTGCCAAATGACGATTTATTTATAAAACAAGAAGTTAAAATTTTATCTTTTTTGCAAAGCGTAACATAATAGTACACTCAAAGTTGAAAGATTCTCATTTTTGAACGCTTATGCGGCATCAAGCTTATACTCAGATAGCCTGCGATAGAGTGTAGGTTTTGCCATGCCTAATGACTTCGCCGTCTTCGTCATATTACTTTGATTATAATAAAGCGCAAATTCAATGGCTCGCTTCTCTAACGCATCCAGTGTCACTAATTTTCCATTATTATTAATGAGATTCACGGTTGGATTAGAAAGCGACGTCTCCAAGGCATCTCCCTCGATAGACGTAACGTGAGCGCTAAGCAACTCTTGCACTTCTTCAATATCAATCACATTATTCTCACTCAATACCACCACACGATGAATCGTATTTTCAAGTTCTCTGACATTGCCAGGCCATTCCTGTGCCGCAAGCAATGCAGTCGCTTGGGTCGATACCTCGCGTAATGGCAAGTTATTATGCGCAACAAATTTTTCGATAAAATAATTGATGAGTTCTGGAATATCCTGTTTACGTGCGCGCAAAGGCGGAATCACCAACGGCAATACATTAAGCCTGAAATAGAGATCTTCTCTAAAGAAGCCATTTTTTACTTCTGCATCCAAATCACGGTTGGTAGCCGCAATAATACGAACATTTACTGGTACGGGTTTCCCTGCTCCCACGGGTTCCACTTCCTTTTCCTGAAGCACGCGAAGTAATTTAGCTTGTGACTCTGCACGTAGCTCCCCCACCTCATCCAAGAATATCGTACCGCCTTCTGCTTCACGAAATTTACCCAACACTTTACCAATGGCACCCGTAAAGGCACCTTTTTCATGCCCAAACAAGGTTGATTCGAAGAGTTGCTCAGGGATAGCGGCACAGTTCACTGCGACAAATGGCGCTCCAGCTCTGCTCGATTCACCATGCAATGCACGTGCGAGCACTTCTTTACCCACCCCAGTTTCACCTGAAATCAGAATAGGAATATCACTCTGCGCACCTTTACTAGCATGTTTCATGAGGGGCATGAGCCCGCCATCACAACCAATCATATCAGTAAACAGTACTTCTGCCGACTCGATACGCTTATAACGCTCCAATTCTTTGCTCATATATTGCATCTTGAGCGCGTGGAAAATGGCGATAGATAGGCGCTCCGGTTCGATGGGCTTAGACAGATAATCAATCGCACCGAGTTTCATCGCTTCAATGGCATGATCAATTTCTGTACTGCCTGTCAACATAATCACGGGCAGGTTTGGGTAAAGCTGCGTTAGTTCTTTAAGGGTCTGCAGTCCGCCCTTCACTGGCATATCAATATCCATAATCACCACATCAACAGAGACAATCTCCAGCTGGTCGAGGGCATCTTGTCCATGCTCCGCTTCCACCACATCATACCCCATCTGATTATTAATCAGTGCGCGCAGCGTGAAACGTTGGGTCGGTTCATCTTCTACAATCAGAATGGATGTCATGATGTTAGCTCCTTGGCGCCCAGTGGCGTTCATTTTCGATAATTCAGGCTGCATCCTTTATCATATTTGAACGGTTTTACCAAACAAATTCCTCAAAAAAAATTACAAGCGCCTGATTAATAACAATTTACAAAAGGTGGCACAAGGGCTGCACTATCATGACTGCAACACCATAAAAAATAACATAATAATATAAAGGATTGCACATTATGAAGCTCTTTATCAGCACACTCATTCTATGCGCTGCCCCCCTCTATTCTGCATTAGCCGCCTCACCTTGCCAGTTCACCGTTGGCGTTGTACCACAATTTGAACAACGTAAGATCATCAAAACTTGGCAGCCTATTCTTAAGACATTAGAAGAAAAAACGGGTTGCAGCTACAACCTTAAAGGCACACAGACCATTGCGGAGTTTGAGGCGGCCTTTAATAAAGGAGAATATGACATTGCTTATATGAACCCGTATCACGCAATTATGGCACATGACAGCCAAGGCTATGTTCCTATCGCACGTTCTGGCGCCAAACAGCTCAAAGGTATCCTCACTGTACATAAAGACAGCGGCATCACGAAAATCGAACAGTTACAGGGCGCTACTATTGCCTTCCCCTCACCCAATGCATTGGGTGCTTCACTACTGATGCGAGCAGAGCTCAAACGCAAGCACGGGATTGATATTACACCGCTCTATGTTGAAACACATAGTTCCGTTTATCTACACACGGCGAAAAAACTGACCAAAGCAGGCGGTGGAGTGATGCGAACACTTGACGAGCAGCGCCCTTCCCTGCAGAATAAACTTAATATCATTTATACAACCACTCCCGTTTCTGCACATCCATTAGTTGTTCACCCACGTATCGAGGCAGATATGCAAAAGACGCTACAGAAAGCTTGGTTTGAGATGGCGACAGAAAATATTGCTGTGTTTGATGGCGTGCCTATGAAGCAGCCAGTCACTGCAACGATAGATGATTATGTATTCTTACGCACCCTTGATTTACACGATTTTGTTGGAGGAACACACTAGATGACGCAGTATTTTTATGGCATAACCATTAAGATTTTTCTGCCTATTTTGCTACTCACTTTGTCAATTTGCGCCTATGGCTATTATGTATGGCTACCCGATTCCATTGACTATTCCCTCACCGAATCAAAACGACAAAATGAGCGCACGCTGGACACCTTATCTGAAGGGCTGGTGCCGTTGCTTCTCGCCAACAAACTCTCCGATGTTTATGACACGATTGACCGTGTTTTGGAGCAGCACTCTCCTGACTGGAAGCAGATAAAGTTGGTAAATATGGACGATGTTTTAATTTACCCTTTAAATGAAATAATTACATCTAATCAACTGAATAATAATTTAATTACCGTATCCCATCCCATCAATTCCTCTAAACAACTCGCCACCATTACCCTTGCCTATGATGTCACACAAACCAAGACCAGAATTGAAGCACATGGGTACCAATTATTCACCTCACTACTCATTGCCATCTTCGCCTTTTCTATCGTGCTTTGGTTCATCATACATCAGTTTATTATTCGCCCTGCACGCAGACTTGCTGATGCTTCCAATGCACTCGCAGAAGGTAATTACACTGTAAATCTACCGCAGATGAAAGGCGGTGAAATTGCCCGTCTAATTGAGAGCTTCTCGACCATGCGTGATACCATTAAAAGCTCACTTGAAGAAATTGAGGAAATTGCTCAAATTCCTCGGAACAACCCAATGCCACTCTTGCAGCTTGATGACGAAGGGCAGGTGCTCTATGCCAACCCGGCCGCGCTAGAAAGCTACCCTGACTTGCTTGAAAAACATAACGGTCACCCACTTATCCAAGGGGTTGATCAGAACATGCTGGAGAGCATCCTTGATGAGGGACAGACACGTACGCGCGAAGTAATTACCAATGATATTGTTTATTTACAAA
>CALJMC010000151.1 GCA_937982385.1 uncultured Rickettsiales bacterium
ATCAGGAGAAAACGGTCTTAATTTCGGTTTCGGAATGAAATTTGACGTGGTTACATCGACTGAAACTGTCGGTTTGCTGCGTTTGGGGTTGAGTTCTGGCGTTGCAGCGAAACTACGCGCATAGAAAGCGGCGCTGCCAAACACATCGTCAGTCAGCCCTGCAATGAATAGCAGCACTGCGCTCAGAGACAAAATCAGAAAACGGCGTGGTGTTGACATAAGTTGAATGAGACTTCCTTCTGATAATTGTTATAGATGCTGTAATCCGCATGCTCAATAAAAATAATGATTTAAGGGTAGGCTCCTGCCTCCATTTTCGAACGACTGAGCGCATGTTTACTCACAATGATATGAATGCGGCTAGGTTGAGGCTTAAGTGCGTCAGGAAGAGTGGTGTATAGGCTATCTGCGCGACCAATGCTAATAATGTTATGTTGATAGCCGACTTCCTCAAAATGCGTCGCAACACTGCGTGCGCGCGCAGATGATACATTCCAACGATCTATTTGTGATAGCTGCGCTAGCAAAGGGTCTTGCACATTTGGCGGGGGTACTAAGGCATGAATTTCCATACGGTTACTCAGCGGTACGATGAGGGATGCTATCATATCAAGTTTCTTGCGACCATCTTCCGAGATAGTCGCGATGCCTTGTCCAAACAATTGACGGCTCTCCATATCGAGCATCACATTGTCACCCAATTCGCTGAGGCGCACATAGTTAATATTATTGGCGGCGAGTTTTTTCTTAAGCACCAAATAGAGGTAATTGACGTCATCACCAATGGGTTTCACAATCTTTGGAATGGCTTTCGTCTCTGGCACTACGACGATTTCCTCTTCATTTTGTTTCAGAGGGTTGAGGCGTTGTTGGAGTGATTTTCTGATATCTTTCCATTCAGTCTCATCAATAACGGACATCGAGTAGATCAATACAAAGAACGTAATCATCAATGCGAGTAAATCGGCAAAGATAACCATCCATTTAGGCGAGGGTTTCGGCGCATCTTCATCATAGAATTTAGGAGTCATGACGGGGTGTCTCCTTTATCTATCAGTGGTTTAAAAAGTGTTTTTTCATTATAAACCTCAAAGGTGAGGGTCAACATGGTTGATTTTTTGTTGCTGATAGCAGGTAAGATGCGCGAAGGCTCTACACCGGCCTCAAGCAATGGCAAAAGAAGAGAGATGCTGCGTCCATTCGCCAATGTTTCTGCGTTTGTAAGGGTGGGGAATTCTGGCTCAGGGAAGGGAATGGTAATTTTAATATTCGTATCGAGTTGATATTGCCATGATTTCATCACGGATGCGACATTATCAAACAAGATAATGGCCTCTCGTGACATGTCAGCGGCGTCGCTTAGAAAAACTTTGTCTATATTAATGCTCACCTGCATGGTGTTGCCTGCGCGCTGCACGTCTAAATCTTGAAAGGCGATGCTGTCGGCGGCTAGTTTTCGGAGTGTCTCAAAATAATTCTCAGAGGTGACCTCAGTGCCAGTATCTAAGAAAATTTCAGGGACATTGATCAGCGGTTGTTTGAATGAGAATGCTTCTGCCACACTGTCAGATGCTTGGTCCAACCTTTCAGGGTCAACAGTGGATAGGGCGGTTAAGATGATAAAAAATGCCAACAGCACCATATACAGCCCCACAAACAGAGGTGCATTATGTTGCCCAGTATCATCTTCGACCCACGATTGGCTGGAAAGAGGGGTTAAGTCATCATATTTTAACGTCATACATGTAGTATGAGCAAAAACCACGCCACACTCAAGATTATATAGTTTTTAGGCTGTAGGTTTAAGGTTTTAGCTTCTTGTGTCTTAAGAGCTGTAACCTGTTAGCACTAATTTGAAACCTCTAAATACTATCAAACAAGGCATCAATATCATCTTGGCTAGGAGCGTCACCCGAAGCTTGGGGGCCATTACAGAGCTCCGCATCCGGGCGGGCATCTTTGAACTTTGCTTCATCTTCTTCAGATAGCTCGACACCTGTGCCATCAATGAGGGCAGTGAGCTTGGTCACCTTATGTTCAACATATTCCATAATCGAGACGACCTTGCGAATGCGCTGTCCGGTAATGTCTTGGAAGTTGCATGCATTATATATTTTGGCGACGGAGTCATTGATTGCTTCGACCGCTTTTGCGTCTGATAAGCCTGTCACATGCTCGCCAATTTCGTCCGCAGCATCCAAAATCTTGTTAGTGGCTTCTTCAGTATCCTTGACCACTGCATCAAGTTCAATACCTGCTTGGCTTATATCTTTGGACTCATCACCTTCCACACGCATAGAGCCAATTTCTTGCTTGGCTTCTGTAATGTACGTGGAGATTTTGTTTAGTTCGTCGCGTAATACGCTACTATCAGCAGAATCTAAATGAAGTGAAGAGGCGATATTTTCAAACATGGCGCCAACATCTTCAATTTTCATTGAATCAGATTTTTGCTTCATTTCGACTAAGCTGGTTAATACTGCATTACCAATTTGTGTTTGTGTTGCACTCATAAGTTGTCTCCGAATAGCTGCTAGTAGATTCGTTAGTATAGCTGGTTACGTTATCTGCTTAGAAAATGCCTAAAACTCGCCAATAACGGCGGTCATTTTAGATTTAAGTGTGGCAGCATTAAAGGGTTTCACAATATAGTTGTTCACGCCGGCTTGTTTTGCTGCAATCACATTTTCTGTCTTGCTCTCAGCAGTAATCATGATGAAAGGTGTGCTTTTCATAGCTTCAGTTGAGCGAACAACTTTAAGTAACTCATAGCCAGACATAGGTTCCATATTCCAATCAGAAATAATCATGCCATATTTTTTATCTTTCAGTTTCAATAACGCTGCTTGGCCATCAGTGGCCTCATCAACATTGTTAAAGCCAATTTGCTTTAGCAAATTTTTTATAATGCGCAACATTGTCTTATAATCATCGATTATAAGAATCGGCATATTTTTATCAACACTCATGGGGTGGTTCCTTCTTAGAATATAAGTATAGTATAAGTTAAGTAGTATTATGTGAGATGACGAACGTCAATACAACTAGACTATAGATGTATTATTTTAACACAAGGTTAATGCGCGCAATATTTTTTCATTATTCTACACTATCGGGTGAGTTTCTGTCGTTTTATGTTGCGAATCTATAACGAGTAGCTAAGTTCAATGATAATTGAACTAAGGGAGCATATGATGCGTTGGACTGATATTTATGACATTGCAATGGGGCTAGAAGATACGCACCCTAAGGCTGATAATGTGAATTTGCGTTTTACTGACTTACATAGCTGGGTGATGGCGCTTGAGGGGTTTGAGGGCGATGCCAATGACTCAAATGAGAAAATTCTGGAAGCGATTCAAGCAGCATGGATAGATGAACGTGATTAAATCGCCTCTCATAGTCACGTTGGATTGTAATGATGAAGCCGAAGTGACGGCGCATGCCTCAACATTGGCAAAGCTGTTGAAGGCTGGGGACTCTATCTTGCTGCGGGGAGATTTGGGCGCAGGTAAAACCACATTCTCGCGCGCATTGATTCGTGAACATGCTGATGATGTCACGCTCCATGTGCCAAGCCCGACCTTTACCTTGCTGCAAAGCTATGATGAGGGCGATGTCCCGCTTTATCATTATGACCTCTATCGTGTTGAACATCCTGATGAACTCATAGAAATAGGGTTTGCTGATGCCCCTGCAGAGCGCATCACAGTGGTGGAGTGGCCAGAAAAGGCAGAGGATGATATGGCTGGGGGCAGCCTAGATATTGTAATTGAGGATTGCGGCGAGTCGCGAAGGCGGTTAATATTCTGTGGTAATGAAGTATGGCGAAAACGATTGGAGAAAATGCATGGCTGATGCAGCACGCGAAGAAAATAAAAAAGAATTTATTGCAAAAGCAGGGTGGAGTGACGCAGCACGTGAAGCAATCCCCGGGGATGCATCCTTTCGTCATTATGAACGGCTCTGTCTACATGGTAATCAAAACGCGATTTTGATGGATGCCCCACCCGGTATTGAAGACGTAAAGCCGTTTGTAAAGGTGGATGAGATTTTAGCATCGTGCGGATGTCGTGTGCCTAAAATTATTGCGAAAGATGAAGATAAAGGCTTTCTATTACTGGAAGATTTTGGGCGCTATTCCTATAGCCGTGTGGTGCATGAAGTGCCTGCGCGTGAAGAAGAGCTGTATCACGCCGCAATTGATGCGTTGGTTGTACTGGGCAAGAAGGGTGCGAATAAAACACTGCTGCCATATGATAGGGAAGTGTTGGAACGTGAAGTGTCATTATTTGCAGACTGGCTGTTGCCGTCGGTTTTCAATGAGTATCAAGTTGCGATTATGCGCAGCGAATTCATGACATTGTGGGATGAGGTTGCATCGACCATGCCGCTAGAACCACAAGTGGTGGTGCATCGCGATTATCACGCAGATAATTTGTTCTGGCTGCACGGCAAAAAAGGTCCAGAAGCGGTGGGGATGATTGACTTCCAAGATGCGCTTTCAGGCCGAGCGGCGTATGACGTGGTGTCATTGCTTAAAGATGTCCGTCGTGATGTGTCACCTGAGGTGGAAGCTTCTGCCGTGAAACGTTACATCAAAGAATCAGGCTGCGATGAAGAAACATTCATGAAAGATTATGTTTTTTATGGCGTGCAGCGCAATGCGAAGATCTTGGGCATCTTCATGCGTCTGTATCATCGTGATGGAAAAGATATCTATCTCAAATTGATGCCCCGCGTATGGCGTTTGTTCATGCGTGATTTAGACCATGTAATGTTTGCCGAGTTAAAACTCTGGATGGATGCGCATGTGACGCCGATTATAGAAGCGCGTATTGACACTCCTGAACTATTGAAAGCGGAGGCAGCATAATGGTCGTATCGGTCAATAAAGCGATGATTCTAGCGGCAGGGCGAGGGATGCGTATGCGCCCGCTCACCGACACCATCCCCAAGCCATTGGTGCCCGTGATGGGCAAGCCGTTGATTGATTGGCAGCTCGACTGGGTGGCAGAAGCCGGCATTGAAGATGTGGTGATTAATAGCTCCTATTTAGCAGAAAAACTGGAAGCGCATGTGACACAACGCACTTCTCCGCAGGTGGTTATCTCACGTGAGGCCGAACGCTTAGAGACGGGTGGGGGCATTGCAAAAGCCTTGCCATTGCTTGGCACACAAGCATTCTTCTCGCTCAATAGTGATGTGATTATGCGTGATGCAAAAGGAAGCTCAGCTCTGCAACGCCTGGCGCAGGCATGGGATGAAGATACGATGGATGTGCTGATGTTGCTTCAGCCAACCGAAAAAGCGTTTGGATATGATGGAGAAGGGGACTTCTTTGTTGAGAATGGTCGTTTGCGTCGTCGTGGTGATGCGCCGTCTGCGCCGTATATCTTCACAGGCGTACAAATGATTCATCCGCGCTTCTTTAAAGGTGCTCCAGAGGGCGCGTTCTCGCTGAATGAGCTCTATAATCGCGCATTGTCAGGCGAGGGCTGGATGGATGCACGCATCAGCTATATCCTCCATGAGGGTGACTGGCTGCATGTGGGAGATGTTAAAGCTCGCGATGCTGCTGAGATGAAGCTGGCTGAATCAGTGTAATTATTCTGGAGGCGGATCTACAGCAGGCACGGCATTTGCAGCCGCATCAATCCATTCTTGTACATATGCTGGGACGCCAAACTCTGTGGCATCACTTTTGGTGAAGACAAAATCACCATTATTTGATGTAATACTAAGGTCTCGGGGATCTGTAGTACTAGTCGTGTAATCAAAGGGGATTGTGTAGGTCGCATCAGGCGTAACGATGACCGTACCATTTTTTCCATCTTTGCCACGTAACCTTGCTGAAATAAAGGCATTATCAGGTAAGCTAAGTGATGACATTTCCTTCAATACTGTCGTGCCGTCAATGCTCATGACTTCAACAGTAATTGTATCTCCAAATGTGATGTTACCACCATCAGGAAGGATAAAGTTGCTATTCGGGTTGTCCTGAACATAGGTTGCAAACTCTAATGCACTATCAAGTGGCACATCATGAATTTCGTGATATCCTTCTATGCCAGCGATGCTTCCATCCGGTCCGGTATATTCTGCTGCGACGTCAAGCCCATTCGCGTCTAGGCACGCCGAGCCGCTTATACCAATCCCGCAGAAATCTATTCCCCCAGAAGCGCAAGCCTTGCCTTCTCCAATTCCGCCAGAAAAAGCGCCGCCAAAACTCAATCCACATGAAAAATCTTCTTCTGGTGCTTCTATGGGTTCTAGTTCAGGTTCGCCTTCTGCAGCGATCGTGGCTGCTCCCGTTTCATTGGCGGTTTGTACACATGTATCAGTACCAGCTCCGCCCTCTTGCGACAGGCCACCGGGCGTTCCATTACAGTTTGGCCAATCTTTTGTATGGCATACTTGGTTTTGCGGCAATACACTTGGAGGACAGCGCGAATCAGCACGTCCACTTGGGAATTGTATGCTGGAACCACTAAGTGCTCCATGGCCACGACCGCCGCGCGGAATCCATGTGTATTTTCCACCATGTGGCGGGTCATATCCTTCAAGAATACATGCTTTAATATATTTACGCGATTCAGTATAGGTGCCAACACCAGCCCATTGAAAACTATCTCTTACATTAAAGTCAGATAGAAAGGCTGCGCAACCCAGCTCACCGGGTGTGCGATTCTGAGCTTGTGCATCGTGGGTGCTGGAACTCATTACCACAACTGCTAAGCAGGCGATATAGGCGCAATATCTCATGGAGAGATAGACTGTAT
>CALJMC010000152.1 GCA_937982385.1 uncultured Rickettsiales bacterium
GCTGGGGTTGTTTTTCATGTCAGTGGGTATGGCGATAGATTTTGGATTACTTGTTGAAAATGCACCTTTAATTATTGGGCTTGTAATGACCTTGTTGTTTGTCAAAACCAGTATAATATGGGTGCTTTGTCGCGTAGCTAGAAAAAGCAATGGCACCTCTTTGCGCTCTGCCTTGCTGTTGTCTCAAAGTGGAGAATTTGGATTCGTTCTCTTTGGACTGGCTGCTAGCAGTGGCTTAATGCAAACAGATCTGTTTCAAATGCTAACACTTATTATAGCACTTAGCATGGCGACCACGCCTCTCATGGCAATTTTAGGTGAGAGAATGGAAAAGCATCTGTCGTATGAAAATACCGAAAATATTTCCCAGACTATGTCAGAGAGTGATGAAGATTTTGTTCTCATTGTGGGGTTTGGCAGAATGGGGCAACGCATTGCGTCTATTTTGGAAGCGACGAATGTTGCATATCATGCCCTAGATAATCACCCCGACAAAGTTAGTAATGCTCATAAAAAGGGGCTTGCAGTAACCTATGGAGATGGCGCGCGCTACGATGTGCTCAATCATATGGGAGCAGATAAAGCAAATGCATTGGTGATAGCCATCGATAACGCTGCAATTGCTGAACAATTGGTTCATATCATGCATCAACATTATCCCTCGAAAGATATTTATGCACGTGGGCGTGACCGAGAACATTGTCGTATATTACGAAAGGCAGGAGCTGATGTACTCGTGTCTGAAACCTTGGAGGCAAGTCTCTCCCTTAGTAGCGAAATATTAAAACGAAGTAGTGTTTCTGCTGAGGAAGCAAAAAGTGTGATTACAGAGTTTCGTGAAGTCTACTATAGAGAAAATGAAAAGCGGGATCCGAAGTCAGGCCTTTTATAATGAGATTGATTGAGGTCTGCAGTTTTTATACTTATTCAGGCGTGGCACTGGCACATATGATGGGATACCCACTGTCTGAAGGGTGGGTGCTCTGGGCTTTAATACTCTATGCCTTCGCAGGAATATGTTGGCTGCCAGTTGTATGGATGCAAATTAAGATGCGCGATATGGCTAAGTTAGCATTAGATACTGGCACTGATCTCCCTAAAGGATATTGGAAGATGGATGGGTGGTGGATTGTTATGGACTCCTTGGCATTTCCGGCCATTATGATAGTGTTTTATTTGATGGTTTATAAACCAGAGATGTAAGCTTTGCTGTTCTCACGCGGCTCCTGCATAAAATCTGCACAAAACATACTGAAATTCTTCTCTGTATCTTCCATTAAAATGCAGAACCTCCTGCCATACTTGATTTTAAGTTAACAAATCAAGTGGTGAGGTGACATGCAAAACTCTATGGTGAATAATCTTTTCAAAGTAAATATCAAGCTGAAATGTGTAACAATTTTTCTGTTAGTTATTAGTGCGGATTGGCTATTTTTTGAAGAAAAAGTAGGTTGGACGGCGGGGCTGTTTACGGTGTTGCTATGTTTAGCTTATGTGATGCATAGTTCGGCGGTGCATCTGAACTCACGTGCTAAGCTTATTGTGCTGCTGATTGTGGGGCAGGCATTTGCATTGATATTAGACCCCAATGGGTTGTCGCTTCTACTTGTTTTTATGGGGTTTGTTGGGCTAGCATATGTTCAACTGCCGTATATACATAATAATGCGCGTTATTTCTTGAGGTTTATGTGTCGTTACTTGTTTAAGTCATGGCTTGGTATTTTTAGAGATTATGCTGTTTATTCCAAATATAAAAGGAAGCATGGCGCGAATGCGAGGAATGTATCAACTGTGCTGAATAATTGGTTGCTGCCAATCGGTTTATCTTTGCTGTTTGTTTTACTGTTTTCCCACGCAAATCCTGTGATTGAAGGATGGTTTGATTCTGTTGACCCACGTAGAATTTTGCGCGTTTTCTCGGTCAGACGACTTTTGTTCTGGGCAGTGATATTGGTGGTGGCTTGGGCGATGCTTCGTCCGCATCAGATAATGCGGAAGGTTCAGTATGGCACTAAGCCTAAGCGTGTTGCTAGGCAGAGCATTTTTCTTACACCTTCCTCCATCATGCGTGCGTTGGTTTTATTCAATATCATTTTCTTTATGCAAAGCATGATGGATATGATGTATCTTTGGGGTGGCGCGAGTTTGCCTGATGGTATGAGTTATGCTGCCTATGCACATAGAGGGGCTTACCCGCTGATTGTAACCGCGTTGCTTGCGGCATTGTTTGTGTTGGTTGCATTGAAGCCAGGTAGTGAGAGTGAGAAGAGTCATCTCATTCGTGTGATGGTATATGCATGGGTGGGGCAGAATATTGTGCTCGTTATTTCCTGCGTGTGGAGAACAATGCTTTATATCGAGGCTTACCAGCTGACCTATATGCGCATCACCGCGATTATTTGGATGGCGTTGGTGGCTGTCGGTTTAACGTTGATTATTATTCGGCTCGCAAAACAGCACAGTAATATATGGCTTATTAATCGTAATTTTATGGCGCTCATGGTGACGCTCTATCTATGTAGCTTTGTCAATTTTGGCGGTATGATTGCGGAATATAATATTACTCATTCTAAGCAGGTGGCGGGCGTTGGCAAGGTGTTGGATGTTTATTATCTTACAGAAAATGTAGGAATTGAAGCACTTCCAATACTGGTAAAATATGAGAATAAGTTATATCCCAATAAGGTGCTGTGTGACCCTTTATCAGACAATAGGTGCCACGGTGTGAAAGCACGTTTTAAGCATGCTGCAATACAAAAGATGGCGCGTAGACTAGAATATCAGATGAAAGGGTGGCGTAGCTGGAGTTTCCGAAAACACAGAATATCAAAGGTTCTTGAGCAAGGTACGGATTGAGTGTAGAAAAGTTTGTGTTGTGGGTTTATCGGCTACAAATTGAAAGAAAAAATATGGTTAAGCATGTGTTAATTGTTGATGACGACCCGCATATTCGCGAAGTAGTGCAGTTTGCGTTGGAGAAGGCTGGTTATGCGTCGCATCAAGCCGAAAATGGTGTGTTGGCGCTTGAGGCGCATGCGAAACATCCTGCTGACCTCATTATACTTGATATCTCGATGCCTGAGATGAGTGGGCTTGATGCGTGTCGTGAGATTCGTAAAACCTCGGATGTTCCAGTGTTGTTTTTGTCTTCTCGAGATGAGGAGATTGACCGGGTGATCGGATTTGAAATTGGCGGGGATGACTATGTGACCAAGCCTTTCTCTCCGCGTGAGCTGGTGGCACGTGTCAGTGCTATTCTAAAACGTGCGAACGGAAAGGCATCAGAGGCAACTATTGAAGAATCTAGCATCACGCTGGGACAGTTATCGATGCACCCTGAACGTCATGAGGCATTATATAAACAACACCCTCTCACGCTGACCTCTACTGAATTTGCCATTTTATATGCTATTCTATCTAAAGCAGAGAAGGTACATTCGCGTGATAATGTGTTGGACAATGCGTATGCGGATAATATGAATGTGAGTGATCGAACCATAGATAGCCATATCAAAAATATTCGCAAAAAACTGACTGAGGTTGGATGTGACTCTGTCATTGAAACCATTCATGGTGTCGGCTTCAGGGCGGGAACATGCACATAAGAGAACGTATAAAATGGCGCCCGAAGCTTCGCACTGTATTGCTTATTGTGAACCTTACTGTGCTGATTCTTCCTGTGGGCGGCATTTACTTTTTCCGTTTTTATGAAAATGAGCTGGTGCGCCAGACTGAATCAGAGCTTATTGCACAAGGTGTGATTATTTCTGAGCTCTATAAAAAGGAATTAGGAGGGCAGTTGAGTGATGTTGATGAATATGGTGTGATGCCAACCTATTCTATGCCTAAGAGTGATGAGTATTATCGTCCAATTCCAGCGTTGCTTGATTTGGCATCAGGCGAGATACTGCCACCGCGTGAAGACCCTGTTTCGGCGACTACGCAGCCTTTTGTGGGAGCAGTTGATGCTGGTCTAGAGCTTAATATTATGTTGTCAGACATTAGCCGCACGACATTGGCGAGTATTCGCGTGACAGACTATCATGGTATTGTCGTGGCTAGCAGTAGAGGTGAGGTGGGACTGAGTTATGCACATATTGATGAGGTCAAAACAGCACTAGCTGGACGTTATAATAGCACGATGCACCAGAGAGTTTCAGATTCACCATATCCTGCATTGGAGTCACTTAGCCGTGGTACGGGGATTAGGGTGTTTGTTAATTTTCCTATCGTGATCAATGATAGAGTGGTTGGTGCAGTATTGTTGTCACGTAGTCCTAGAAGCATTTTGAAAGCACTTCATGACAGAAAGAATGAAGCTATTGTAATGGGGTTAGGGTTGCTAGGAATGGTGATTTTACTAACCTTATTTACTTCTTACACCATCAACCGTCCAATCCATAGTTTGATTGATAAGGCGAGGCGTCTTACAAAGGGTGAAAAAAATGTAGATTTGAAAGTTGATAAACGCATTACGCAGGAAGTCTCAATCTTGTCAGATAGTATCGCGGTGATGGCTGATACTATTGAGAAGCGCTCTGACTATATTCGCGATTTTGCACGTTCAGTATCGCATGAGTTCAAAACACCACTGACATCTATTGGCGGTACAGTCGAATTATTGCAAGAGCATATTGATGATATGTCAGAGGCAAAACGTGAACGGTTTTTGAACATTATTCAACAGGACACAAGCAGGCTTGATGCATTGGTTGGGCGACTTTTGGAGCTTGCCAAGGCGGATGTGAGTGAGCCTGTGACAGGAGAGGCAACGCGTTTAGGTGATGTGCTACCTCCGCTGCAGTCGCGTTATAGAGAGTTTGGATTAACGATTACATGTGAAGAAGAGCTTCAGAATCAAGAAGTGAATATGCTGCCTGAAAATGTTGCGACAATTTTTTGCAATTTGTTTGATAATAGCCGCCAACATGGTGCATCTGAGGTGACACTGAAAACGCGGTTGTTAGACGGTTTTGTTGTTATGGACGTAATAGATAACGGGCAGGGGGTTTTGTCTTCTAATCAGCTAAAAATATTCGATTCATTCTTTACCACTAATCGGGATGACGGGGGAACAGGGTTGGGGCTTGGTATTGTGAAGTCATTACTGAATAATCACGGTGGCGACATATCAGTGAATGCCTATGAGAGTGGCGCCCACTTCACATTGAAGTTTGCTGTTTAGTTTTAGGTAGACGGATTTTCAACAATAGATAAAGGTAAAAGGAGGGGGGGTGCCAGTGGGTTTTAAGATTGCAGATTTACGAGATGATGGTCACTTTATTGGGCCACTCACTTCACGCTTGCTGATGAGAACCACATTATGGTGGATTGCTTTCGTCATAGTGGGACTCTTACTAACGAGTTTTGCTACAGGCGCATCTCTTCAAATTTTTGGCCTTGGGCTTACATTTCCTGGTGGTGGGTTTCTTGCTCATGCCAATTTCTCTTCACTTGTGGGGCTGCTGCATTGGGCATTTATGCTCGCTGGCCTAGCGGTTTTTGTTTTCTCACTCTTTATATGGTTTGCAACAGGTAATGCTTTTCTGCCACCGCTTACATGGCTTGCGCTAGCTTTCATTGCATCTGGGATGAATCACGGTGGAGTTAGCTCTCAAGCAGTGAATAGTCTTATGTATCTGTGGTTGGCTTTGTCTTGTGCACTAATTTTGGCGTACATATTCTGCAAATTTAGAGCGCTAAAGCAGCGAGAAATACTCCAAAATTATTTGAAAGAACTTCAGAAAAATCGTGATGATAGAGAGCATTATTTTACGTCTTCTCGTTCGATAAAACCTGATCTAGGCTATGAAAAAAATCTACGGTTTATCCTAAATAGAGCATTGCAAGATGTGGATGGTTTTGAGGGGTTTAATCACTTAGATCAATTTCAGACGGCAGCACTGCGCTATCAAATTAATCTCGCTGGCTACGGGCTCTCTATGGCGTATAAGCACAAAGGTAAGTTTTTATCTGATGAAGTGCAAAATCAATTACTCATTGGGCAAAAAAATTACATAGAAAAACTAAGAAACAAAAAGGTATGGGGCTATTGGTATTGGGAGAATATGTGGGGCTACGCAAGCCGTAATGCAGACCCTATTTGCAGAGATAATATCATGTATTCAGGTTTTGCCGCGTTGCAAATAGTGATGTATCACGAAGCATCTGGCAAAAAAGAATATAATGAAGAAGGCAGCTTTGCTTTGAATCAGCAAAATAATGCGACATTCAGCTATCATTTGGACAGTCTGATTGATGTATTGCTTGAGAATATGGAACGTTCTTATTTCACTTTGAGTCCGTGTGAACCAAACTGGGTGTATCCACTGTGCAATATTATTTCAGCATGCGCGATAAAACGCCATAGCCCTGATAAATGGGATGGGCAGTTAGCCGAGAAATTTAGGCATATATTAGAGACAGAGTTTATTACATGTGATGGCAAGATGATTCCGTGCAAATCAAATTATACTGGTCTATCGCTTCCTATGATTGGAGGCGCGATGCCTCAAGCGTTGCCGTGCTTTTTTCTCAATGCGCTTTATCCAGATTTGGCTCTTCGCCAGTGGTTGATATTGCGGCACGATATTTTGAAAGATGGAAAACTTAATAAGCGAGCTTTTTGGCGTATAGATACAGGAAATTATAGCTTCTCCAGAGCATCAGCTTATACAACAACGGCATTAGCTGCTGCAGAATTGGGCGATGACGAAGTCTACGAACTGTGCATACAGGCACTTGATGAGGAATGCTCCAAAATTGAAGAAAATGATTATTATTACCGCAAAGGCGTGTCTATATTTTCTCATGCTCTGGAGCTTTGTGCAGCGAGTGCCATTCAAAATGGATTTAGGCACATTATCAGCGGCGAGGAGAGCGAGTAATGGCATGTTGTATACTCATCGCATCCATATTTGCGATTTACTTTTATGTTATTAGACGTGCTAAGGCACTCCTAACCGATCAACCAAATTGTGCCCCTGAAACATGGTCACCAACAACATGAGAGGCAATCACTTATGCATAAAATAAACAAACTATGCCAAAGCTTTGGCTATGCATGGGAGGGTGTTTTCTATGCGTTCACAACGCAAATGAATTTACGCATTCATACTATCGCTACTGTATGCGTTGTGGTTGCTGGTTTCTATTTTAGTATCGCCACCTATGAATGGCTCGCCCTTATCGCTGCCATAACGTTGGTATGGTTTTCAGAACTTGTGAACACTGCCTTTGAATATCTCTGCGATGTCGTAAGTCCTGAACATAACGAGAGTGTAAAACGCGCAAAAGATATTGCAGCCGCCGCAGTGTTAGTATGTTCCATTGGCGCAATGATAGTGGGGGTGATTGTTTTTGTGCCTTCTCTAAGTGTCATATCAGGGAACTAGCCGGTGACAATCGCCGTAACGCCCGTCACAACGGGGCATTGGCGTGGCATCTTGAAAATATAAATGAAAAATTATGAATAAATGGCGGAGAATGAGGGATTCGAACCCTCGATAGGCGTTCACCTATACTCCCTTAGCAGGGGAGCGCTTTCGACCACTCAGCCAACTCTCCGCAGGTGTGGTAAAAGGTGGTATAGCAACACAATGGCTTCACCTCAATCATAAAATGAATGTGAGGGCATATTTTCTGTATATGAGTCATACAAGGCTTGTCACATGTCTAAAACCACCGTAGTTTCCGAGTATTCTTAGAAAAACCAATAAAACTTCAGAAGAAACTCCATGGGATGAGACTATCCGCACGCTGATTGTTGCGGTGGTACTTGCGTTGGTGTTTCGTAGTTTCTTGTTTGAGCCGTTCCATATTCCCTCCGCTTCGATGCAAAACACCTTGCAAATTGGCGATTATATCTTTGTTTCTAAATCGAGCTATGGCTATAGCCGCTATTCCTTTCCGTTAGGGCTGGATATTTTTGATGGGCGCATGTTTGATGAAGAGCCTGAACGTGGCGATGTGGTTGTGTTCCGCCCGCCGCAAAGTCCGCGCGTAGATTTTATCAAGCGTTTGGTGGGTTTGCCGGGTGATACAATTCAAGTGATTGAAGGTGCGCTCTATATTAATAGTATAGCGGTGCCGCGCGAACGTATCGAGGATGCGCATATGCGTGACCAGAAAGGGCGCTTGGAGAATATAACGCGCTACCGTGAGACGATGAGCAATGGCACGTCTTATGTCACGCTTGACTTGACTGAGATAGGCAATATGGATAATACCGGCGTCTATGAGGTGCCAGCTGGGCATTATTTCATGATGGGTGATAATCGTGATAATTCTACTGACAGTCGCGATGGTTCGATAGGGTTTATTCCAAAAGAAAATTTGATTGGTAAAGCCAAGATGATCTTCTTCTCGGTGGGTGAGGAAACACGTTTTTGGCAAATCTGGAAATATTTCACAGGTGGGCTGCGCGGCGGTCGTTTCTTCCTCGATATTGATACATTCGATGATGTGGATGAGGAGTCTTAGGCTATGACTCAGCGCGCCGAAGAGCTGTTAGCATTAGAACAAAAGATTGCCTGTCAATTTACGGAGATAAGCTGGCTTGAGCTGGCACTGACCCATCCAAGCATCAATTTGCACGATGCTACGGCAGCCAATTATGAGCGTTTAGAATTTCTGGGCGACAGAGTGCTTGGGCTTGTGATTTCGACCATGCTGTTCGACCAATTCCCTGATGAGGATGAGGGTGCGCTTGCGCGTCGTCATGCTGGGTTGGTGTGCGGTGATACGTTGGTGAAGGTGGCGAGCGGGCTTGAACTTGGGCGCTATGTCACGCTGACCAAAGGCGAAGAAGAGCAGGGCGGGCGCGACAACAGCTCAACCTTAGAAAATGTATGTGAGGCGCTGATTGGGGCTATCTATAAAGATGCTGGATTTGCCGTTGCGACAGATTTTATTACGCGCCATTGGCAAGCATTGCTGCAAGAGGTGACATCTCCCCCCATTGACCCCAAAACTGCGCTGCAAGAATGGGCACAAAGGCAGGGGCACTCACTCCCCAAATATAAAGAAATTTCCCGCGAGGGCCCAGCCCATGCTCCCGAATTCGTAATTCGTGTAACGGTAGGCGATCACTCCGCCGAAGCCACCGCCACCAACAAAAAACACGCCGAGAAAAAAGCCGCTGAGGCGTTGTTGGGTCAGATTGAGACTGATTAGTCGTAAGTGGTGATTTTTCTTTCTGCGTGCTATTGTTATTAACTATTAGCTGAGAGTTTTTTATGAAAGCTATTTCAGATTTTATCTTCCACTCTAAACCCAAAGTATACGGAATAGTGTATTTGCTTTTGATACCTATCACTGGTCTGATTTATTATTTTGTTCCAGAAGCAATAGGCAAGGAAAGAACATTAATTGAATGTCTTTACTTTAGTGCAGTCACAATAACTACACTTGGATATGGAGATATAACGCCAGCAAATGATTGGGGGTAGGTTTGTTGCCGCGTCTGAATCTGTGCTTGGCATCATTTTAATTGGGCTATTTCTAAATGCACTTTCAAGCACAAGTGGAGAGAGAGTTCGTAGTGAAGAAAAGAAAAAAGAAAA
>CALJMC010000153.1 GCA_937982385.1 uncultured Rickettsiales bacterium
CCCTGTTTGCTTGAGGATCCCCACCAAATTAATCACCGCATCAGCACCGGCAAGATGTGGCGTTACGGTCTGCATGTCGTTTAAATCAGCCGATTGCACATGCACCTGCCCAACATCACCCAGCGGTTTGAGGTGCGCACCAGATTCCTTATCGCGCACGAGCACTTTGACCATACAATTATGTTTAATCAAAGCTTTGACCACATGCGTGCCAACAAAACCAGAACCACCAACAACAATTACGAGAGGCTGCGCCATAGAGAATATCCATTTGAAATTATTTTAAGAACGTCCCCAGTATAGACAGCTTGCACCCCATCACTCAATCATTTTTTCTTTTTAAATGATGTTAAATACAATTGAAAAATACTGAAAAATATTTTAGAGCCATTTGATGGAACAGCCCATGGAAGGAACCTGTGATGCAGGACCTTTTCCAGTATTAGCCACCTCTCGCATAGCATTGACCAACTCAGGCCTACGCCCTTCTCCAGCGCTGTTCAAATCCGCGTCATCGAGCCGCCCGCGATAGTGCAAGTCACCCTCAGCATTGAAACCAAAGAAATCAGGTGTACACACAGCGTCATACGCTTTGCCAACAATTTGGTCAGCGTCTATGAGATACGGGAACGTAAAGCCATGCTGCGTGGCGAACTTTTTCATATTCTCAGGGCTGTCCTCAGGATAGTTAATCATATCATTGGACATAATCGCCACCACACCAAACCCTTCATTTTGCAAAGTCTTCGCGTCCGCCACCAAACGATGAATAATGCCTTTAACATAGGGGCAATGATTGCAAATGAACATCACCAGCAAGCCCTTCTCTCCCATAGCACCGCTCAGCCATGTCCGCTCACCATCAGCATCTGGCAAATTAAAATGCGGCGCTTTCCAACCGAACTCACATATTGGGGTGTCTAGTAGCATAGTAGTTTTCCTCTATTCATTAAAATCCTCCACCGCCACTGCATGCGGCAGCACTTCCCTATAGTTATCATTCATGCTGTGCATGGCGGCTATGACTCCGCCGCCGCCACTGATGCGGGCTTTGATGAGTCCTAGCACCATTTTTTCACCGTCGGCATCTAGGTTGGCGGTAGGTTCATCGAGCAGCCATAATTGTGCGGGGCAGCAGATGAGTTTGGCGAGGGCTACCCTTCGGCGCCAGCCTGCAGAGAGTGCACGACATGGCGTATCCAACAAATGATGCAAATCGAAATGACTGATGGCGGCACCGAGCAACATCGGCTCTCCGCGCATTTCAGACCAGAAAAGCAGGTTCTCATAGACCGTGGCATCCAGTTTGATGGCATGTTGATGCCCAATGAACAATATATCCGTCCCATCCAGCCCATCCCTCAGGGTCACAGCTCCCGATTGCGGCTGCATCACGCCTGCTAATATTTTGAGCAATGTTGTTTTCCCTGAACCATTTGCACCTTGCAGCACCAATCCTGCCCCCTCCAACAACGAAAAGCCAAGCCCGCTGAAAAGCGGCAAGCCACCCGGCTCTATAACTAGATTATCGCAGGTTAAGAGTGCTTTGTGTACATTTAGGATCAGCGAGGCATCTTTTTTGATACAAGTATCCATAAAATTAAGGGTTAATTAAGACAACTATACTAATACTATATTGCATAAATAGAACTATATAACTATGCTTAAATCGTCTTATTCTTGATAAAATCACCACCCTCATCAATGGAGCATCCTCATGTCACTCAATAGCTTTGACTCTAAATCTACGCTCACTAGCGGCGGCAAAGACTACACCTATTATTCACTTCCAAAAGCAGCTGAGAAGATTGGCTTTGATTTAGCGAAACTCCCCTTCTCGCTCAAAGTTCTGTTTGAAAATATGCTTCGTTATGAAGATGGCACGTCGGTCAATACCGCAGATGCTGAGGCGTTTAAGACATGGCTCGATAATAAATCAAACCCGCATGAGGTGGCCTATCGCCCTGCACGCGTGTTAATGCAAGATTTTACAGGCGTTCCCGCCGTGGTTGATTTGGCGGCAATGCGTGATGCAGCGGTAAAATCTGGCGCAGATGCAGATGTGATTAATCCGCTTTCACCTGTTGACCTCGTGATTGACCACTCGGTGAATGTCGATCTATATGGCACAGATTCGTCCTTTGAACAGAATGTAGCAATTGAGATGGAACGCAATAAAGAGCGCTATGAGTTCCTCCGTTGGGGTCAGCAAGCCTTTGATAATTTCCGCGTTGTTCCACCAGGAACAGGTATTTGTCATCAAGTGAACCTGGAATATTTGGGTCAAGTGGCTTGGACGCGTACTGAGGGTGATGAGGAAATCGTATATCCTGATACGCTAGTCGGAACCGATTCTCATACCACCATGATTAATGGTTTGGGCGTGCTCGGTTGGGGCGTTGGCGGAATTGAAGCGGAAGCTGCGATGCTAGGACAGCCTGTCTCTATGCTTATTCCAGATGTGATTGGGTTCAACATCACAGGTAAACTTAAAGAAGGTACCACAGCAACTGACCTCGTGCTAACAGTGGTTGAAATGCTCCGCGCTAAAGGCGTGGTGGGTAAATTCGTTGAGTTTTATGGCTCAGGCTTGGAAGACCTTCCGCTCGCTGACCGCGCAACCATTGCCAATATGGCCCCTGAATATGGCGCGACCTGTGGAATTTTCCCTGTCGATGGCGAAACACTTCGCTATCTGAACCTCACCGCACGCGATGAAGAACGCGTTCAATTGGTTGAAGATTATGCCAAAGCACAAGGCATGTGGCGTGATGGTGATGGCGATAAAACTGTTTATACAGATACAATGTCTCTCGACATTTCAACGGTTGTGCCGTGTATTTCTGGTCCGAAGCGCCCGCAAGATAAAATCTTGCTCACTGAGGCAGCCTCTGCATTTGTTGATACGACTAAGCAACTCAATACGGGTTCTGTTGCTGCAACACAGCGCGTTTCAGTTGATGGTGAAGATTATGACTTAGGTCATGGTGATGTCGTTATTGCCGCGATTACCAGCTGCACCAATACCTCTAACCCTTATGTAATGATTGCCGCAGGTTTGGTCGCTCGCAAAGCTAAAGAACTCGGCATCAATGTCAAGCCATGGGTGAAGACATCCCTCGCGCCTGGTTCACAAGTGGTGACAGAATATCTCGAGCGCGCAGAACTGAATGATGATCTTGATGCACTCGGTTTCAACCTTGTCGGTTATGGTTGCACCACCTGTATCGGAAATTCTGGTCCACTCAATGCACCGATTGAAAAATCAATTTCAGACAATGACTTAGTGGTGTGTTCAGTCCTTTCAGGCAACCGCAACTTTGAAGGGCGTGTTCACCAAAATGTAAAAGCGAACTATCTCGCATCACCTCCACTTGTCGTGGCATATGCACTGGCTGGCTCGATGAATATCGACATCACCAAAGACGCGATTGCGCAAACGGCTGATGGCAAAGATATCTTCCTCAAAGACGTATGGCCATCTAACCAAGAAGTGTCTGACGTTGTCGCAAAATGCGTAACGCGTGAGATGTTCTCTGAGAAATATGCTGACGTATTCTCTGGTGACAAACTATGGCAAGCTATTGAGATATCACCTGATAATGTATATAGCTGGAACGGTGACAGCACCTATGTGCAACATCCACCTTTCTTTACGTCTGAATCAATCGTTGGCAAAAATATCGAAGGCGCGCGTTTGCTCGCTCTTTTAGGTGATTCAATCACCACCGACCATATCTCCCCTGCAGGCGCAATTGCACCAGACGGACCAGCGGCGGCTTACTTGGCTGAAAATGGCGTTGAGCGTAAAGATTACAACTCATATGGTTCACGCCGTGGTAACCATGAGGTGATGATGCGCGGCACATTCGCCAATATCCGCATCAAAAATGAACTCGCTCCGGGAACTGAAGGTGGTGTCACTACTTATATTCCAACTGGTGAGCAAATGAGCATCTTTGATGCATCCATGCGCTACCAAGCTGAAGGTACTCCACTTGTGGTCATCGGTGGCAAGGAATATGGCACAGGCTCCTCACGCGATTGGGCAGCAAAAGGCACGAGCTTGCTTGGCGTCAAAGCTGTGATTACCGAGAGCTTCGAGCGTATTCACCGTTCTAACTTGGTGGGTATGGGCGTTATTCCATTGCAGTTCAAAAATGGCGAATCACGCACAACCCTCAAGCTGGATGGTTCAGAAATCATCTCATTGCGTGGACTAGAGAATGGATTAACTCCAGGCATGGATGTGTCGATGCATATTGAATATGCAAACGGCTCCTCCGCTGAGACCTCGCTCCTTTGTCGAATAGACACAGAAGATGAAGTTTCGTATGTGGAACATGGTGGAATCTTGCAATATGTAATGACAAATTTGACAAAAGCAGCATAGTAAGGCTTAATAAAGGTAAGTAATATTCAAAAGGTTGTAACTATGACTGAAACTGAAGATAAGTATAGCCCAGATAATGTCTCGCGCATTATCATGTTAGTTTACGGTAAAATGGAACATGGCGGCCCGTTCTGGTGCTATGTTGCGGTGAAGCCAAGCATGTATGACGGATTCAAACGTGCCGAGACTACTGGCTCGCTCGATCTCTATAACTTCGATGAATATGGTGAGATTATTGTGTCTGCCGAGGGCGAAACCCCGCCAGAGGAAGTGACCATCAAAGTCGCTGAAATGTATAACACCGATCCATCACAATTCTTCCAACCAATTGACCCGCAAGCGGTGATTGCTGAGAAAATTGAAGAGATGAAGCAGCAAGACTCAGAATCCTAAGCCCGCACAAACCATTACCAAAAAGCCCGACTTGAAAAAAGTTGGGCTTTTTTTTCGTTTTAGTCATCAAACTGTAACATTCCTTTGCTATAGTGAGATTATTGAGAAATTTAATTGTCACGAAACAGAAGGAAAAAGACAATGGCATATGCAGAAGATAGACAAGAACAAGGGTGGAGCCGCACAGCAAAAGTTACAGCAGCATTAGCAACGGTTGGTATAATCGGTGGAGCGGCAGCATATTTTGGCGCAGATGATGTCGTTGAAAAAGTAGCTGATGCAGCAGGTGTTACAACTGATGCAACTAAAGATGCAGTAAATGCAGCAACCGAAGAAACATTGAAAAATGCACAAGCTGGTGTTGTTACTGATGCTGCAGAAGCAGTAGAGAAAAGCGCAAGTGATGCAGCCGCGCTCAAAGATTCTGTTGTAAAGGCAGGAAGTAAAGTCGCTGAAGCTGGAGGTGCTGTAGCAGGTGCAATCGGAGAAGGTGTAAATGCTGCTGGTAAACTTGCTGGAGAAGCAGGAGGTAAGGCAGTCGAGCTAGCTGAAGCTACTAAACAACAAGCAACAGAAACAGCCAAAGGTGTTGGTGAATGGGTTAAAGACCACCCTTATCCAGCCACTGCCGCAGGTTCAGCTATTGTTGGAACAGCAGCGTATATTAAAGGTCGTAGCGATGGCGCTCGTAAAGTAGAGCAAGGTCAAGCCTACGCATAAACAACTACCTAGTTAAAACAAAAAGGCAGCTTTCATAGCTGCCTTTTTTTATGCCTGAGATTCCTCATGCGCTTCTTTGTGTTGCGCTTCGATGAATATGCGTTTGATGGCAGGAATATCTTGCTTGATACGGTTTTCCATACGCGACACCACATTCTCGACATCCTGCGAAGTCAAACCATCTTCAAAATCTAGGCTCAAATTCAGCAAAATATCATCTGGGCCCATATGTACGGTGAGCACTTCATTGACGCTTGCAATTTCTTTTGCTTCATCAGCAATGCCACGGATATGCGTAATCGTCTCAGGGCTAGCGCCCTCACCTATCAGCAAGCTTTTACATTCGTAACATAGGAAGGCTGCGGTCAGCGCCAACACAAAACCAATCGCGACAGATGCCGCGCCATCTGCCCACATCACGCCATGCTGATCGGCGAAATACACCCCAATCATCGCAAAGATAAGCCCAGCCATCGCGGCTGTATCTTCAAACAACACTACGAATGTAGTCGCATCTTTGCTGTCACGAAGTGCCGTCATATAACTTCTGTTACCCACTGATTTTTTAAATTCTTTGAAGGCAATCGTCCATGCTACGCCTTCAAAAATCATCGCCAACCCCAGCACAATATAGTTTATATGAGCACTTTTAATCGGCGCAGGGTTTTGAAGTTTATGAATTCCCTCATAAACAGAAACGGTTGCACCACCAGAGAACAACAGCAACGCCACCACAAATGCCCAGAAATAAAGCTCGCGCCCATAACCAAACGGATGACGCTTATCTGCAGGTTTTGCCGCACGCTTCATGCCGTAGAGCAACAGCATTTGATTGCAGGTATCCACCACAGAGTGAACCGCCTCAGAGAGCATCGCGGAAGAACCCGTGATGAACGCAGCAATAAATTTTGTTATAGAAATCAGCCCATTACCAATGAGTGCTGCTATTACCACCTTCTTTGAACCACCAGATGCCATCGCTATTATTCCCTTTTAAATCTTCATAGAACTGTCACATAACTTTTAGCAGAGCCTGATATACTTATAAATAGAATAATAGGAAAAGACTATGTCACGATTTAATTTAAACGGCTTATCATCATACACGCAGGCGGAAAGCTTAGCGTCCAAGGATAATGCCGAGCTCGCGAAACAGCAACAGACTTTCCTGAAAAATAGTGACCGTTCATTTAGCTGGGAGCAAGTTGCCAAATATTCAGGGATGGCACTAATGGCATCCATCACTGGTATCGCCGCTGCAATTGCTGGCGGGACAGCAACTGTTGGAGCATTAGCAATAACTGGTCTTGCTGTCGCAGCAGTGGTAAGTATTGGTTCTTCTTATATCGCCTATAAAATTAGAGCAAATAACTCTCTGAATTCAAATGAAATAAATGCATCCTCTACAGGACGTGAAATTGCGGCAGAATTACGCAAGCAGCCGCTTGAAGTATCGGTTTCAGCTCCTGAGATGCCTATCGCTCATACACGTAGAATTCAATTTTATGATGAAGCAGGTGATAATCTATTATTAGCGCAAGCAAGTAATGACGAGGTCCATGAGCAACCCCTCACAAGAATTGCAGCGAATGAGGCTATTTACGATGCTAAGATATTAGAACAGCTTGAGCCGCTTTCAAGTAGAGGCTAAGTTACTTCTTCTTTGACGTGATTTTTGTATGATCTGCGCGTGACTCAACGATATTATCAATCAAACCGAATTTCTTCGCTGTTTCAACATCCATAAAGTTGTCACGTTCCATCGCTTTTTCAACGGTGGCAAGCTTTTGACCTGTATGCTTAACATACACATTGTTCAAGCGCTTTTTCAAATCAAGAATTTCTCTCGCATGAATCTCAATATCCGTTGCTTGACCACGATATCCGCCAGAAGGCTGATGAATCATGATACGTGCATTAGGCGTCGCATAGCGCATGCCCGGCTCACCTGCCTGCAACAGCAAAGAACCCATTGAACAAGCCTGACCAATACATAGCGTAGACACTTTCGGGCGAATATATTGCATGGTGTCATAGATAGACATACCCGCAGTGACAACACCACCCGGTGAGTTGATATACAT
>CALJMC010000154.1 GCA_937982385.1 uncultured Rickettsiales bacterium
ACGCTCCTTATATAATAAGTCTGCTGCTTCGAAAAGTTGACGGCTGGTCATATGCTTTGCTTGCGCTTGCAACACGTTGCTCTCTCCCATGCCACGAATCTCACGCATTAAATCATATATAGAATCATAGGAGATGGTTAGCAACTCGCTATCCAGCACAGGCAGCGCGAACCCTGCACGTCCGAGCAAGTTTCCTGCATCACGAATTTCGGGGAATGGCGAAATGCGCGGACTTACTCCACCTGTCAGCATAATCTCAGCCTCTTGCAGCACTTCGCGCAGTTCAATGAGCGTATTGGGTCCAAACATGATTGCCATAAACAAGCCATCCGCTTTGAGCGCGCGGTGAATTTGAATCATGCTCCCCACCATATCATTGACATGATGCAAACTCAAACACGACAACACAGCATCGAGAGAATCTTCCGCAAAGGGCAGCCATTCCTCATCCATCTGCATTTTGTGAGCGCCATCAACATGACTCAGCATAGCCGAAGAAATATCCGCATGTATAAGAGTCTCAACGCCCGCCCGTTCAGGCAACTGCGCTGCCAACTCACCATGATGACACCCCATATCCAGCACAGTTGGAAATGTCCGATTGATACATGCCACACTCTCGCCCACCCGCTCAGCCGCAAGCATTTTCAGAAAATTATGCTTAGCATAACCCTCTGCCGCAATGTCACGACGATGGCGCAATAATGGTCGGTTGAATAAAGACATTTTTTTCCTATAATCAGCTTCGCGCTGTAACATGATGAGGCAACACACTAATGTCAATGACAGAACTAAAAGAAACGCTCAGAGGTGGGCAGACCATCGTCACGAATTTGCTGTTTCCGCCGAGCTGTGTGAGTTGTCATGCGGCGGTGGATGCGCCGCATAGTTTGTGTAATAGCTGCTTTGAACAGGTGGTGTTTATTGCTGATCCGATGTGCCATGTCTGCGGCACACCCTTCGCGCATGAGATGGGCGGCAATAAGGGCGAGCAAACACTCTGCGCCTCGTGTATGCAACATGCACCCGTCTATGACAAAGCCCGCTCCGCGCTGAATTATGATGCATCATCCCGCAAGTTCGTCACCCGTATCAAATATGCTGACCGAACTGATATGGTTCCCTTCGCCGCACGGCTGATGGCGCAAGCAGGGCATGAGTTATGGGAAGAAGCAGAACTGATTATCCCCGTCCCCCTCCATTGGCGCAGGCTGGTGACACGCCGCTATAATCAGGCGTTTTTGTTAGGCAAGGAACTGTCGAAACTCACCGAAGTGCCATTGCTACCCGATGGACTCAAACGTACCAAACACACCCCACCCCAAACCTCGCTCGATTGGAAGCATCGTCAGAAAAATGTGAAAAATGCATTCGGACTCAATGATAAACATGCTGATGCGATTGCGGGCAAAGTGGTGATACTCGTCGATGATGTCATGACCACAGGCGCGACACTCCGCGCCTGCGTCAAACTGCTGAAGAAAGCCAAAACATCCCGCGTCTATGTGCTCACCTTGGCACGGCGTGCGATGACGGGGGATTAAAATTTGTAAGATTTTAATCTTAAAAGACTATATCTGCGACTCAACTACTGACAATCGCGAAACTGCGTAACACCCACAGAAGGAATACATTTATAGGGTATATCCCCACCAGACTTTCCAAAGTTAGAATAGCTCAACACCGTAAAGAGAAACATTACCGCCACGCCTGTATTTAACCAAAAAGCATGTTTTTCAATACCCATTTTAAAAAGTTCAAAACGCGAATTAATGATATCAATCATTGCCCTACCTTCCTAAAAAATAAAAATTTTGCTGTTATTATCACGTTGTTTTCCGCTACTTTCAGAGAATCAATATGATAACGAATTACCTTTATGTATCCTATTTGATTACGAATATCAAGCATTTTGTTACCTAATGGGAAATAGACCTATGGCGTTGTGAAAGATAGAATTGCACCCATGGACAATCAAATAGACTATTATCGAAAACTACGCGGCTTGAGCGTGCAAGAACTTGCAGACAAAGCAGGTATGTCGCGCGTGCATTTGAGCAATATTAAATCGGGCAAGAAGAGCCTCAACACCCGCCATCTTCAAAGCTTGAGTGACATATTAAACGTAACGCCTGCCGAATTGCTGACATATGACGTAGCAAGTGGCAGCGCCTCTAAAGCCACTGGGTTCAGAGAACCGCCCAGTCGCTCCTATAATCATGCCATGCCGCAAAAACCACATCTCACACCTGCAGGGAACATAGACCCATTCGCAGATTTTGTGGAACTGCCGATATATGACAGCGCTCCTTCTGCTGAGGGCAACACATGGCACCGTAGAGAGGCGACTATTATAGATACTATTATGACAGAGACACATAGGCTGCATAAAGAAGGAAATGGCGATGCAAACCATTTCTTTTACATCAAAGCGAGTGGCGACGCGATGACACCCGACATTATTGATGGCGATTATATTTTAATTGATGCAAGCCAAACAACACCACATGAGGGCTATATTTTTGTTATTAATTCACCAGAAGGCTTGCTCCTCAAAAGACTCGAAATATTTGGTGAGAAGGTAAGAGCGGTAAGCTCCAACCCACGCATCACCCCCCGCGAAGCAACACTCGCATCATTAGACATAATGGGTCGCGCCATACAACGCATCACCAAACAAGATTTGTAATACGTTCGATAAAACACAGAATGTTGATGAAGCGACCAGCGTTGGTAGCCGATAGTGAAAACTGCATGATAAAGGATTGCACTTATCACCTCTAACGACTAAAGACTTAAAGGCTATCGACTCAAAGGATATTCTATGACCACCAAAGTCAAAATCGCCTGCATCCAGACGAACACATGTAACAATCTCGAGCGGAACCTCGCTGAGTGTGAACGCATGTGTTTGGAAGCTGTTGAGGGCGGTGCAGAATTTATTCACTTGCCTGAGAATGCTTTTTTGATGCGTGCGTCTGATCGTGATCGTGCGACCATTTATGAAGATGTTGACCATCCGGGGGTGCATTTGTGCCAGCGCCTCGCCAAAGAACATGGCGTATGGATTCTGATTGGCTCCGTATTTGCGCCTGCTGTCACAGCACCTGAAGGCTCGGGCGATGCACGTTGGTATAACCGCTCGCTGCTCATCAATGACAAAGGACAAATTACAGCACGCTATAACAAGATTCATCTGTTTGATGCCGCGCTCGGCCCTGACCGTTATTATCAAGAATCTGCCCGCATCAAACCGGGGGAGAATATTGTGGTTGCCGACACCCCATGGGGCAAACTCGGCATGGCAATTTGCTATGATGTGCGCTTCCCGCATTTGCATCGTGAAATGGCAAAATCTGGCGCACGGATGATTTCAATTCCCGCAGCCTTCGCCGAACATACAGGCAAAGCCCATTGGCATGTATTGCTTCGTGCGCGGGCGATTGAAACGGGATGTTTCGTGATAGCCCCTGGGCAATGTGGCGAACATCCCGGTGACAAACACACCTATGGTTATTCACTCATTATCAACCCATGGGGTGAAATTCTGGCTGAGGGTCATCCAACGGACACAGGCATCATCATCGCCGAAATTGATGTAGATGATGTCGATGATATCCGCAAACGCCTCCCCTCCATTCATCACGACCGCGACTATTTCCCCGCCCCTGATTATGTGATTTAATTTTCTACTTCTCAAACGCCATCAAATAATTCACATCAATATCCTTAGCATCAATGCGCCATTCATTTTTGAGGGGGTTGAGCACCATACCTGAGGTGTCGAAATGGGTTAAACCATGCAGACGGGTATGACGTTCAATCTCGGATGGACGCAGAAACTTGTTCCAATTATGGGTGCCACGGGGCAGCCAGCGCAATACATATTCCGCGCCGACAATGGCGAAAGCGAAGGATTTGAGCGTGCGGTTGAGCGTAGTGACAAAAAGCAACCCACCCGGTTTTACGAGTGCGCAACATGCCGTCATGAAGGATTCAACATCGGCAACATGCTCAATAATCTCGAGCGCAAACACCACATCATATTGCTCGCCCTGCTCTGCTTTCGCCTCGGCACTGCCTGCAATATAATTGATATTCAAGCCGCCCTGCTCAGCATGGACACTAGCGGTTTTAATGTTCTTTTCTGAGGCATCCAACCCTGTCACATCGGCACCCAAACGCGCAAATGGCTCGGCAATCAATCCACCGCCACAACCAATATCAATGAGCGACACTTCGTCCAATGGCGCATCTACTGTGACATCACGTCCAAAATGTGTCGCGATATGGTCACGCAAATAGGCAATACGCACAGGATTAATCTGATGGAGCG
>CALJMC010000155.1 GCA_937982385.1 uncultured Rickettsiales bacterium
TCACCCACTGCCCGCCATTAGGGTTACCAGCAGGAACACGAGGCTGATTGGGATTAAAGCCAGCTTTGATGCTCATAAATAGAGCATGCAGCACATCATCCAATCTTTTGCACTCATCTGCGGCATGAAAATCTTTGCGTAAAAGCAATGTTTCACGATGCTGATTCACCGAAAGCCCCACCTCAGCGATATGTAATAATAACTTTTCCATATCCACAAATATGTGAGAGCGTTAATATGTCGGGAAGGGATTTTCTTGCTCAACAAATGACATCGCACATGCTATGGTGCACAGCATGGTAGGGAAATTCGATAAAAAAACCGTATGGATTGCGCTTGGGGCGATGGCAATTGTGTTGCTTGCGGCGTATCTTGGCTTCATTCAAGCGCCAGAGCCTGACTTCATCGAAAATATGGGCGGTGCGGCGGACATTGACGATGATTTGATTGACCTGAATCAACCTAGACGCTAGACAATCACCATGAGCAAACAACTACAAACCGTTAGAGGCACTCACGACCTCACAGGCGATGCGATGCGGGTGCATCAGCATATCGCCAGCACTGCGCGCAACGTCACGGCACGTTATGGCGCGGATGAAATGGCGACGCCTATTTTTGAGTTTACCGATGTGTTCCATCGCACGCTGGGCGAAACCTCAGATGTGGTCAGCAAAGAAACCTATACATTTGAGGACAGAGGCGGTGAATCGCTCACGCTGCGCCCAGAATTTACGGCATCTGTCGTGCGCGCCTTTATCTCTGGTGGCTTCACGCAACAGCTACCCTTCAAAGCATTCTACACAGGCCCCGCCTTCCGCTATGAACGCCCACAAAAAGGGCGTCAGCGTCAGTTCCATCAGGTTGGTTTGGAAGTGCTGGGTGCTGATTCTCCACTCGATGATGTGGAAGTGATTGCAACTGCTTATTTGCTGCTCAAAGAATTAGGCATTGCGGAGAGCTGCATACTCGAAATCAATTCGCTAGGTGACCGCGCATCCCGCGATGCCTATCGTGAATTATTGGTGAGCTATCTGTCGCAGCATAAAGACAATCTTTCGCCAGAATCGCAAGAACGTTTAGAAAAAAACCCTATGCGTATTTTAGATTCCAAGCAAGAAGCTGATAAAGAAATTGTCAAAAATGCGCCGACACTTTCCGAAGCATTCACACCCGAAGCCACCGCATGGTTTGATGCTGTCAAAGCTGGGCTTGATGCACTCGGCATTGCCTACACGGAATCATCCCGCCTTGTACGCGGGCTCGATTATTACACTCACACCGTATTCGAATTCTCCTCGGATGCACTCGGCGCACAAGCCACAGCACTTGCTGGCGGACGCTATAACGACCTCGTGGAAACCATGGGTGGGCCAAGCACAGCAGGCATCGGCTGGGCGGCTGGCATGGAACGCATCGCGTTGATGATGGAATCACTGAATGCTAAGTTGCCTGAGAAGACTGCACCCGTCGTGATTATGCCAATGGATGAAACTGAACAAATCGCAGCACTCTCACTTGCCAATGAACTGCGCGATAAAGGCATAACGGCTGAAATCCTTGCAAAAGGTAATATGGGAAAACGCTTCAAAAAAGCAGATAAAGCAAGCGCAAAATTCGCCGTCATTATTGGCGAAGACGAACTCGCCAACGGCGAAGCCACACTCAAAAACCTGACATCAGGCGAACAACAACAAATCACACTCTCAGAGGTAGCAAACCATGTCGCTTGATGACAGATTACAAAATTTGGTGAAACGCCATCAAGAAATTTCGGACAATATGTCGTCACCTGATATGGCGGGGGATGACTTCGCAAAAATGTCGAAGGAATTCTCAGACCTCACCCCCGTGGTGGAGCTTATCAATGAGCTAACCGAAGCACGCGCTGGACTTACCGATGCCCAAGAAATGCTCGCTGATGATGACATGAAAGAAATGGCGGAAGAAGAAATCGCCACCCTCACCCCCCTTATCCCTGAGCTTGAGCAAAAACTACAAGTCGCACTCCTCCCTAAAGATGAAGCCGATGAGAAAAATGCGATTTTGGAAGTCCGTGCAGGAACGGGCGGCGATGAAGCCGCACTCTTCGCAATGGATTTATTCCGCATGTATCAACGGTTTTCCGAAATAGAAGGCTGGAAATTCGAGATTTTAGAGATGTCCGACACAGGCATCGGTGGCGTCAAAGAAGCCTCCGCGACTATCTCAGGTAAGAACGTATTTGCACGCCTCAAATTTGAATCCGGCGTGCACCGAGTGCAACGCGTACCCGAAACAGAATCTGGCGGACGTATTCATACTTCAGCAGCAACGGTTGCCGTGCTTCCCGAAGCGGAAGAGGTCGATATCGATATGAACCCAGCCGATCTGCGTATCGATGTATTCCGCGCCTCTGGCCCTGGTGGTCAGTCGGTCAACACCACTGATAGTGCCGTGCGTATTTTACACGTTCCCACAGGCATCATCGTATCGCAGCAGGATGAAAAATCGCAGCTTAAAAACCGTAATAAAGCGATGAAGGTGATGATGGCGCGCCTCTATGAACGTGAACGTGCCATAATCGATAACGAACGCTCCGCTGCCCGTAAAGGACAAGTGGGCTCAGGTGACCGCTCCGAGCGCATCCGCACCTATAACTTCCCGCAAGGACGTGTCAGTGATCACCGCATCAACCTCACGCTCTACAAACTCGATGACCTCCTCGCAGGCGGCGGCGCACTCAACGAAATGATTGATGCACTGATTGCCGAAGACACCGCACTCAAACTGGCAGAAGTCGGTGAGTAGCCTTAACGATATACAACGCTGGGGCACGCAACAACTCAGTGAAAAAAATATCGCATCCGCCGCACTCGATGCGCGGCTATTATTGCAACATGTATTGGGGATGACGCGTGAGGAAATGCTACTGCGCGACCCTGCTATAGCGGATGCACAACGCGAACATTATGAACAGCTTATTGTGCGACGCACAAAACATGAACCTGTCGCCAAGATCATCGGCATAAAAGCCTTTTGGAAATATGATTTTGTCACCAGCGCCGACACACTCGACCCCCGCCCCGATAGCGAAACACTCATTGAGGCAACACTCAAACACCGCCCACCTGAAAGTTCGAACGTAAAAACCATACTCGATTTAGGCACTGGCACAGGATGTTTACTGCTGTCACTGCTCGGAGAATATGAACATGCAACTGGGCTTGGCGTTGACAAATCTGATGCCGCGCTTGCAGTTGCGAAGCACAATGCAACCGCCTTGCACATGGCAGCACGGACACAGTTAAAATCAGGTGATTGGTTACACGGCTTAACCGACACATTCGACATCATAATCACCAACCCCCCGTATATTTCCAAGGCTGACAAGGATAGTCTCGCAAACGATGTAATTAAATATGATCCGCACGCCGCACTCTTTGCAAATAATGGCGGCATGAGTGCCTATGAAACAATCTTAGAAAATGTACGAAGTTTTCTTGCAAAAGGTGGTTTATTAGTGGTAGAAGCAGGGTCAGGACAGGCAGAAGCGATAATACGCTTGGGAAAACGTGGTGGAATGCACCCTGTCGCCACATACAAAGATAGTGGAGCGGTCGTTAGGGCCGTATTATTTGAAGCTTAAAAAAAGCAAACAAGTTTAGCGAGACATCTATGAGAAAACGTACCTATTCTAATAATAGCGGTGGCAGAAGTAATAATAACAATACCGGCGGCGCACCCCGCGGACGCGGCGGACGTCCCAACAATAACAGTAAATACAGCAATAATCGCGGATCAGCGCAGAATCATGATTCAGATACTGTAAACCCACGCCAGCGTCAGCAAGCGACAACCAACCGTGACAAATATGAAAATATGGCACGTGATGCAAAATCATCTGGTGATCGTGTGCAAATGGAATATTACCTGCAATATGCAGAACATTATAACCGTGTACTAAACCTCGCTGATGAACAGCGCGAAAAGCAAGAAGCTGAACGTCGTGAGAAGCAAGCCGAGCAACATGCTGCCCGCGTAGCATCTGGCGAAAACGAAAAAGATGACAATAGCTCTGATATAAATGCCTCCGATGACAAAGCACCTGCTGAAAAGACAGAAGCCAAAACAGATGATGCTCCAAAAGCAGATGCACCTGAAGTAGCTGAAAAGCCAAAACGTGCTCCACGCAGAAAGCCTGAGCCTAAAGTTCAAAAAGATACTAATGGTGATGATGGCGCGCAGCTAGAAGCATTGCTCCCCGCTCCAAAACCTATCGCTGAAGAAGCGTAGGGTGGGTGTTTAATTGCTTCGAAGCCGCACATGCTGTGCGTTTCTCCGCTGTCGCTAGCGCGAGGCTCAGGGCTGACTCGGTCTCCTGACCTCGCACAAGCTATACGGAACGTCTCCTACTTATTTTACCCAACTAGTCATCCTGAACTTGATTCAGGATCCATCTTTTCATTGGCTCAGCAAGGTGGGTTCCGTGTCGTAGCACGGAATGACGCAGTGGGTGTGGCTTTTGCAGAGATATCTCTTACTGGATGCCAGCCTACGCTGGCATGACATGGCTGGGATGTAGACACTCCGCTAACACCTAGCCCCTTAACCCCTACCGCGAAGCTGTGATTCTACCAAACTTGGTATCAGCATAAACCT
Source organism: uncultured Rickettsiales bacterium (assembly GCA_937982385.1). Lineage (GTDB taxonomy): Bacteria > Pseudomonadota > Alphaproteobacteria > Rickettsiales > UBA998 > CALJMC01. The sequence goes on from CALJMC010000155.1 coordinate 4,642, forward strand.
GAAATGGCATGCGGCTTTTGGTTGGGTCGATGAATACGATAAGCTCTGGTTCACCCTTTGCCATGCGACCAATCTCTTTTTGTGTGTAGCCCTCAACGGCTTTGCGCTTGGCAGTAAACTTCTGCGGATCTGCAAGCCGTGACCATTTTTTCTGTTCGTCTTTTGTCAGTGTAGCCTTAGTGAATTTCGCTTCTGTCAGGCGACGTCCGTCATAAACCAAGCTTTTGGTTTGCGTCTTTTCGTTCGCTGCAGCGGCATGCACATTAAGCACGGCAGTCATGATATCTAGCGCAGCATCTTTCTTGAGTTGCTCCACATCAGGGCGTGTGGCGCGGTTATCCGCAGGAGTGACAACAGCCGTCTCAACATTCCCCTCAGCATCATACACAATATCAATTTTACGTTGTTTTTTAGGCTTCCATGACAGCGAAGAACTCTTTTGCGGAACATAGGTCACACTGCCATCAGCAGCCACCTTCTTTATGCCTTCCACTTCCAGCGTACGCTTCTGTTTTGTAAAGAATTTTGCAACACCTGAAGAATCAAGCGTCATGCGTGCTTTATAGGTCGTGTCCGTTTCATCCCAGCGCACAAACGCCTTGCCAAATTTGATACCAACCCAATGAAATTGATAGGTAAAATCCTCTGTTTTAGGCACAGAAAGTTTGGACATAGCAGCGCTATCATAGGTCGCGGTTCCCGCCATTGCAGGTACATTAAAGGTGAGTGAAACCAGTGCCGCTATAAAAAATAAATGTCTCAACTTGTAATATCCTTCTTCTGTTACCATATATAAGTTATACGTTACATACACTAAAACCCTTCGTTTTGCAAGGAAACTGGCAGAAAACCGCCATTTTGGTCGTATAGAACAACGGCTCAGGCAATCACGAGCGCAGGAGCGCGAGTCAGCCATGAGCCTGCGAAGCAGTCGCCTATTGCGTAGCGCAGGAGCGCGGAGCAGGGGCAATTAACAAGGAGCTACTATGCATATTGAGAGATATACCGACCAAGTGAAGTCCGTGATTCAAAACGCTCAAACTGAGGCGATGAAGCGCTCACATCAGCGCTTTATGCCTGAGCATATTTTGTTTTCGCTGCTATCGGGCAAGGATAGTGCTGCCAAAACAATTGTTGAAACAGCAGGCGGTGATTATGGGCGCGTGATGCAAGGTGTAGAGGATGAACTCACCAAAATGCCTGTAGTAGAAGGCAGTGGCGCGGGGCAGCTCCATCTTGACCCGCAAACCCTAAAACTATTCGGTGCAGCAGAAGAAGCGGCGACCAAAAATGGGGATGATTTCGTGACATCGGAGGTGTTACTGCTCACAATCGCCCTCGCTGAAGAAAGCAAGGCTGCGGCTATTTTGAAAGATGCAGGTATTGTCCCACAGAAAATCAACAAAGCGATGAAAGATATCCGCAAAGGCCGCAAAGCCTCCAGCGCCAATGCTGAGGAGCAATATCAAAGCTTAGAGAAATACACCAAGGACCTCACCGCCCTCGCCCTCGCGCACAGGCTCGACCCTGTCATTGGACGCGATGAAGAAATTCGCCGTGCGATGCAAGTGCTGTCTCGCCGCACCAAGAATAATCCTGTGCTGATTGGTGAACCGGGTGTGGGGAAAACGGCTATTGCTGAAGGCTTAGCACAGCGCATCATCGCGGGGGATGTGCCTGAGAATCTCAAAACCAAACGCCTCCTCTCCCTCGATTTAGGTGCGCTCATTGCTGGCGCAAAATTCCGTGGTGAGTTTGAAGAGCGTCTCAAAGCGGTCCTCTCCGAACTCGACTCACTCGAGGGCGAAGTTATTTTGTTCATTGATGAGCTGCATACCCTCGTAGGCGCGGGTGCAGGTGATGGCGCGATGGATGCCTCCAACTTACTAAAGCCTGCACTAGCGCGTGGTGAACTCCATTGTTTAGGCGCAACCACGCTCGATGAATATCGTCAACATATCGAAAAAGATGCTGCCCTCGCACGTCGTTTCCAATCGGTTTTTGTCTCAGAGCCGACAGTTGCCGATACGATTTCCATCCTCCGCGGACTCAAAGAAAAATATGAAGTGCATCATGGCGTACGCATTACTGATGGTGCGCTCGTGGCTGCCGCGACCCTGTCCAATCGCTATATCGCCGATAGATTCCTCCCCGACAAAGCGATTGACCTCATGGATGAAGCGGCGTCTCGCCTGAAAATGGAAGTGGATAGCAAGCCCGAAGAACTCGATGAGCTAGACCGTAAAATTATCCAACTAAAAATCGAACGTGAAGCTCTGAAGAAGGAAGAAGACAAAGCATCGAAAGAACGTCTTGAAGTGCTAGAAGGCGAACTGAAAGAACTAGAAAAATCATCTGCAGCTCTCACCAAACGTTGGGAGTCTGAAAAGAACAAGCTCGCAGGCGGGCAAAAGATCAAAGAACAGCTCGAAGCAGCACGCGCAGAACTTGAAGCAGCCGAGCGCAATGGTGACCTAGCCAAAGCAGGAGAACTCACCTATGGCGTGATTCCGCAGCTTGAAAAGCAAATCGAAGATGCCGAGGGTGGCGACGCCGCACCAGATGGCGACACCATGATTAATGAAGCAGTGACTGATGAGGATATCGCCTCCATCGTAGCTAGATGGACGGGCATTCCCGTGGAAAAAATGATGCAAGGTGAGAAGGACAAACTCCTGCAAACCGAAGCTGAATTGCAAAAATATGTGGTGGGGCAAGATGCCGCCGTCACCTCCGTTGCCAATGCTGTGCGTCGTGCGCGTGCAGGATTGTCCGACACGAATCGTCCGATAGGTTCATTCCTATTTTTAGGGCCTACAGGTGTGGGGAAAACCGAACTCACCAAATCCCTCGCCCGCTTCATCTTTGATGATGAAGATGCGATGCTCCGCATTGACATGTCCGAATATATGGAAAAACATGCCGTCGCTCGCCTGATTGGCGCGCCTCCGGGATATGTCGGCTATGAGCAAGGTGGCGCATTGACCGAAGCCGTACGCCGCAGACCCTATCAGGTGATTTTGTTTGATGAAGTCGAAAAAGCCCATCCCGATGTGTTCAATATTTTGTTGCAAGTGTTGGATGATGGACGCCTGACTGACAGCCACGGACGCACGGTCGATTTCCGCAATGTGATTATCGTGCTGACCTCCAACCTCGGCGCACATCACTTGGCAGAACTCAAAGATGGTGAATCCGCCGAATCTGTCCGTGAAGAAGTGATGGAAAGCGTCCGCGCGGCATTCCGCCCAGAATTCCTCAATCGCCTCGATGAAATTACATTATTTAACCGTCTCGACCGCAGCGTTATCCGCAGCATTGTCGATATTCAACTCGCACGTTTGCAAACCCGCCTAGATGACCGCAAAGTCACGCTAGACATTGACGACAATGCCAAAGACTGGATAGCAAACGCAGGCTATGACCCCATCTACGGCGCCCGCCCCCTCAAACGCGTCATCCAACGCTCCCTAGAAAACCGTCTAGCCACCCTCCTCCTCGATGGCTCAGTCGACGAAGGTGACGCAATAACAGTCACCGCCGATGAAGATGGGTTGTTGATTGGTGGTAAGGCATCTGGAGAGGCTGCTGCATAATACGCCAACAATATCACTCTTTAAAAGTGCCACGCAACGATATTACTGAACCTGATGAACTACCCTATGACTAGCTCCGACATCGATTATATGGAGGGCTAAAGTTATGCAGTGCATGAAAATTTTGTAAAAAAATACATATCTTACATGCCTCCTCAATCTTTTTCTTCTTGACATATAGTTAGGACTCCTTACAATGTAAATTGTTCCACCTAATTAATAGTTGGACGCAAACTAATTTAAGGAGATTATTATGTCTAAAGCAGTTTTTTATCATGCAGGATGCCCTGTATGCGTTTCAGCAGAACAGCAAATTCTGGATATTGTTGACGGTAACAAAGTTAATTTAGAGGTTGTTCATTTCGGCAATGGAAAAGAACGACTTGCTGAAGCTGAGCGTGCTGGTGTACAATCAGTGCCAGCATTGGTTATTGATGGCAATGTAATGCACATCAATTTTGGCGCAAGCCTTGATGATGTTAAAAACAGTTAATCATAACAGTAGGTGGGGTGGATTTAATACCTCGCCTACTTTAATTAGGACTCATATGGAAATAACCGAAAAAATATTTTCAGCACTCGAGCGCATTCACACTGCTACACGCTCAGCACTCCAAACTACCGTACACCAGCACGGCATGTCACCCTTACAAGCACAAATATTGCTCTATTTATGCCAAAAGAATGTTAGTAACACATCTCATTTGGCTGATTATTTTAAAGTCACGAAACCAACAATTAGCGATGCAGTAAAAACGTTAATAAGTAAAAAACTACTCAACAAAACACCGCTTCCAAATGATGCACGCGCATTCCACCTGACTCTAACGACAAGTGGGCGCAAGGAGGCAAAAATCATTGCAAGCTATGCCACACCTTTTTTACAATCCGTTGACGAACAAACAACTGAAGAGAAAAATGCCCTATGGGGGGCGCTGCTTCATTTAGTCCACACAATGGAAAGTCAAGGTCTCATTCCCCACAATCGCATGTGTTTTAGTTGTCAGCATTTTATTAAAAACACTTCAAATCATACTTACTATTGTGGTTTAATGGGAAAACCGCTTGCCGTGACTAACTTGCGTATTGACTGCAACGAACATAAACCTCAAATTGCTATCTGAAATTTGCTTCATACTCATGAAGGCAGCTAACTTGCTATTACTCCAATATGCTGTTTACAACCAAACGAACTACTCTGTTTACTTAGTTCCACTATTACGCATTTTTAATATTTAGAAGCCTATTTTGCCTCGCACAGGTGCGAGATATGTGATAAGTATTGGGACATCAAAAACAAAGGAGAACACCATGAGCGCAGCATTCAAAGTAGTAGAAAATTTCTCGGATTATAAAATTGCCGATATATCGCTCGCAGAGTGGGGTCGCAAGGAAATTTCACTGGCTGAAACTGAAATGCCGGGCTTGATGGCATTGCGCACGGAATATGCGGGCAAGTCCCCACTTAAAGGTGCGAAAATCATGGGCTGTTTGCACATGACCATTCAAACGGCGGTGCTAATTGAAACATTGGTTGATTTGGGTGCGGAAGTGCGCTGGAGTTCATGCAATATTTTCTCTACGCAAGACCAAGCGGCGGCGGCCATTGCGGCGGTAGGCATTCCTGTATTTGCTTGGAAAGGCGAAACTGAGGAAGAATTTGAATGGTGCATTCGTCAAACGATTGAAGCGGATGGTTGGAAGCCTAACCTGATTTTGGATGATGGTGGCGACCTCACCAAAATGATGCATGATGACTATGCTGAGATGATGTCAGACATTAAAGGTCTGTCAGAAGAAACCACGACTGGCGTGTTGCGTTTGAATGAAATGGTGCAAGCGGGAACGCTCACAATCCCTGCGATTAACGTGAATGATTCAGTGACCAAATCAAAATTCGATAATCTCTATGGCTGTCGTGAAAGCTTGCCAGATGGCTTGAAACGCGCAACTGACATCATGATTGCGGGTAAGGTCGCAGTTGTGGCGGGCTATGGCGATGTGGGTAAAGGCTGTGCCGCAGCACTCAAAGGACATGGCGCACGCGTGATGGTAACTGAAATTGACCCTATCTGCGCACTTCAAGCAACGATGGAAGGCTATCAGGTGCTTACGATGGAAGAGGCCGCGAAAGTTGGTGACATCTTCGTGACGACCACCGGCAACAAAGACGTGATTACCTATGACCATATGAAAGCCATGAAGCATCGCGCGATTGTCTGCAATATCGGACATTTCGACAATGAAATTCAGGTAGAACCACTACGCAAACATGAGTGGGTGAATGTGAAGCCACAGGTTGATGAAGTGGTGTTCTCTGATGATAAACGCATTATTCTGCTTGCGGAAGGACGCTTGGTGAACCTCGGCTGCGCAACAGGACATCCGAGTTTTGTGATGAGTTCATCTTTCACCAACCAAACAATTGCGCAGATAGAGTTGTGGAATAACCACGATAATTACGAAAATAAAGTTTATGTGCTGCCAAAACATCTCGATGAGAAGGTTGCGGCTTTGCATCTGGAAAAGCTGGGTGTAAAACTAAGCACATTGACGAAAGAGCAAGCGGATTATATTGGCGTCTCTGTGGATGGTCCCTTCAAGCCTGATAGCTATCGCTACTAGGGACTGACCACCGCCACTTAAGCGTCCAACCGCATGAGAGGCATTTAACGTGATTGAACTTCCCGTAACAGCACTTGCAACGACCGCCCTCATTGCAGCGGGCGTAGGTTGGTGGTGCGGCAAGCGCAAACGCAATGAAGGCGTTAACAAAGCCGCGCTCGATGGCGCAGGAATTTGCCGCATAATGATTGTGAATGGCGATATAGCCAACACCTCTTCACCGCTAAAAACACTCTTTGGCTCCGACAAGCACATCACCTCACTCAAGCATTTTTGCAATCACCTTGATGAACAAAGCGCACATAGTTTTAAGACTGCAATTGATGCAGAAGTGGGAGCAGATGAAAAACGCAAAGGAACGCTCAAAACATCAACCAATCGCTTCATAGAATACCTTTATGCAGGCGATGATGAAAGCGGCGCAAACTACTTCTTGCTACGTGACGTCACCAACACGCACCGCGCACACTTGCTACAGCAAAATGAAAATGCATCGATGAAGGAAGAGGTGCGCCGCCTCTCCAGCTCGATGAACCATACCGAGACCCTGCTATGGATGCGCAATGAGAATCTCGATATCACCTATTGCAACCTCGCCTATAATGAGGCCGTTGAAGAAGTGGAAATGGGTGATGATGATATCGGTGTTCCAGAACTTTATAACGGACTCAAGACGCTCGCAAAACATGCTCTGGATAACAAAAATTCTGTAACTGAGCGTAAATTCTTAGTGGTGGATGGTGCGCGTCGTTTCTTTGAAATCACGGAAATATATTTGGAAGATATTGGTGGAACCAAAGGCATTGCACGCGACATTACTGAACTTGATGAGATAAGCCGCGACCTCGAACGCTATAAACTGGCACAAGCCGACCTTATCGAAAGCTCCTCTAGCGCGATTGCGGTATATGGCAGCGATACCCATCTGCAATTCTTTAATCAAGCCTACGTCCAAATGTGGAGCTATGACGAGCATTGGCTCGATTCCTCGCCCAATTTTGGCGAAGTCTTAGAATCGCTACGCGAGAATAGACGCCTCCCCGAACAAGTCAATTTTCAAGCCTATAAGAGAAACCGCTTACGCATTTTCACCGATTTGTTGGAGCCCGAAGAAGAGCTCTATTTCCTACCCGATGGACGCACTATTCGTGCCGTTGCCATCCCTTATCAACTGGGCGGGGTGCTGCTCACCTATGAAGACGTCACTGACCGCCTCGCCCTAGAGCGTTCCTATAACACACTCATCGCCGTGCAGCGCGAAACGCTCGATAATCTGCATGAGGGCCTTGCTGTGTTCGGTGAAGATGGAAAACTCCGCCTGTCTAACCCAACCTGCCAAAAATTATGGGGCTTAAGTAAGGATGATCTGCGCGAAGGCGAACATGAGTCCACCCAAGCCTCTGCTGAAACGCCTTTGGTTGACCTCAACGCACTTTTGAAAGCACGTCGTAGGGTTTGTTTTGTTCTTTTGGGTACGATGTACCTTCGCCTTTCCAATCCCCGATCATAAAGGAGAGTTTTGCCATGGCTTTTTGTTCTTCGCTTTGCGCGAAAGTGATTTGTGTGATAAAGAGAATGCTTAGACATAAGAATGATATGTAAGGGTTTATAATTTTCATCTCAGATGTTTAAAAGTTTGTTACGCTTTCGCGAAAGCGTATATTAAAAGATATCGTTTTGTATAGTTACATTTAATAAATCACTATTTTTTGGGCAGT
>CALJMC010000156.1 GCA_937982385.1 uncultured Rickettsiales bacterium
CGTGACTTAACCATCAGCTTTTGGCTCAAGTGAACCAGTTGTCAAACGTTCACATAAACCTTTTGGCAATACGATAAATGCATTCAATTGATTGTCTTTAGTCGATTGACCAGCACAGCTCAAGCCAAGCGCGCCACAGTCATTCTTTCCAGCTTTTGAAACCCCAAAACATTTTTCTTTGCTAGCGGCCTGCGCAGTTGTCGCCGCCATTCCTGTTGCTGTGGCTGCAACAGCCGCAGTTAACAACGCTTTTTGTGCTACTTTTTTAAGTGACATAGTGTATATCCTTCTTAGATAATTATTTAATGAGCGTCAGTGATGCTGACACTAGGTAATTCTATACTATATCGAAAAAGGTTACAGTTCTATGTCACAGCTTTCCGAAGAAATTCTTGAGACGTTTGAAAAATGGTACAAAGAAGCGGCGGTGTGCGATGGTGTGCATGAGCACCCAGCTATGGCCGTTTCCACATGCGGCAGCAATGGCATTCCCTCTTCTCGTATAGTGCTACTACGTCAATATGACCGCAGGGGATTCGTATTTTTCACTAATTACGAAAGCCGCAAGAGTCTGGAAATAAAAGAAAATTATTATGCTAGCTTAGTGTTTTACTGGGGAGTTCTTGATAAACAAATCCGTATTGTGGGAAAAATTGAAAAAGTGAGTGCCAGTGAATCAGACGCTTATTTTGCTTCACGAGGACGTAGCAAGCAAATCAGCGCCATTTCATCAAAACAATCACAACATCTCGAAACACCGGATGCTTTTCAAGAAAATATCAACAAAAATGAAGCTGCATATCCTCCTGGATTAATAACGCGTCCTGAAAATTGGGGTGGCTGGCGTGTGGTGCCGCACGAGATTGAATTTTGGCAGCAAGGTGAGTTTCGTCGTCATGAGCGTTTGCATTATACAAAGACTCATAAAGGTTGGGAGTCGGATATTTTATACCCTTGATTTCCCGTCATGCCGTTGAAAAACAGCATCTCCTTTTCTAAGCTAGATTTAGTGTCCTAGAGCGGAATGACAAAAAGAAAATTAGGAAAAATGTTTTTGGAGGGTTTCTTCTACATTCGGAGATACCAAGAAAGAGACATCGCCACCAAGCGAGGCAATACTTTTCACAAAACGTGAGGACACAAAATGCGTCGACTCGGATGCTGTGAGAAACACTGTTTCCATTTCCTCAGAGAGCTTATTATTCATGCAGGCCATCTGAAACTCATATTCAAAATCTGACACCGCACGCAAGCCTCGTACCAATAATGTCGCATTATTATCCGCAGCAAAATTCACGAGCAATCCACCGAATGACTTGACCTCAACGCGTAGAGCATCATCACCAAGCTGAGATTTTATATCATGATTAACAAGTGTCGTACGCTCAGCCAGTGAAAACAAGGGAGATTTTCCGGTATCTTCCGCCACACCAACCACGAGCTTATCGACCACCTTCAGCGCGCGGCTGATAATATCCATATGCCCAAGGGTAATAGGATCAAAGGTCCCAGCATAAATTGCGGTGCGAAGTGTCATCTCTATGACTCATCACCAGGTGGAGTTTCGACAGCAACTTCAACCGCTTCTGGTGTTGTCACCTCTTCGCCTTCAACAGCAACCGCTTCAATCACATTGCCTTCTTCATCATACTCGATGTCATCTTCACCCTCGAGCATATCACCTTTAATACGAACGGCTGAGACGACTTTTTCATTTTTCCCTGTTTTGAACACAGTCACACCCTGCGTATTACGACCTGTAATACGAATATCTTTCACCGATGTGCGAATGAGCTTGGCTTGGTCAGTCATCAACATAATCTGATCACCCTCTTCCACCAACATACTCGCCACCACTTTACCATTACGGTCTGAGGTCACGATGTTCGTAATCCCCTGCCCGCCGCGGTTTGTTGGGCGATATTCATAATAAGATGTACGCTTACCAAAGCCATTTTCAGTAAGTGTGAGGATAATCTCATCCTTCGCTTCCATTTCCTCAATGCGTTCATCGCTCAATGTGAGTGATGTTACTTCTTCATCAGCTGCATCTTCGGCTGAATCATCCCCTTCTAGGCGACGTTTCGCATTGGCATATTTCACGAAAGCTGCACGTTCATCGGGCGAAGCACCAACACCACCACTAAGGATAGACATCGACACAACTTCATCACCATCTTTCATCTTAATCGCACGAACACCTGTTGAGGCACGGCTTTTGAACACACGAATTGCATCGGCCGCAAAACGAATCGCTTTACCATTTTTCGTTGCAACCAACACATGTGATTCATCTGTACATGGACGTACACTAATCAGGCTCTCACCTTCATCAAGCTTCATCGCGATTTTACCGTTACGCATTACATTATGGAAATCTGACAAGTCATTACGACGTGCGGTTCCCATAGAGGTAGCGAACATCACATGCAGTTCATTCCATGTTTCTTCATCTTCCGGCAGTGGCATGAAGGTGTTAATCACCTCATCTTGCTCCAGCGGGAAGACATTGACCATCGCCTTGCCTTTAGATGTCGCGGAACCAATCGGCAGTTTATAGACCTTGAGTTTATAGACCTTACCTTTGTCAGAGAAGAACAACACAGGCGTGTGCGTGTTCACCACGAAGAGCTCTTCAATCGCATCTTCATCTTTCATCGACATACCCGAACGGCCCTTGCCGCCGCGACGCTGCGCGCGATAGGTGTCCAGTGGAACACGTTTGATATAGCCACCCGCAGTCACAGTAACGACCATATCTTCACGCTGGATGAGGTCTTCCATGTCCGCTTCGAACTCAGACTCATCAATGATGGTACGACGCGGAACAGCATAGTTTTCTTTAATTTCAGCAAGCTCAGCGCGCATAATGTCCAAACGCTCAGAACGGTTTGAGAGGATATGCAAAAACTTCTTGATGCTCTCACCAAGCTCGCCCAACTCACCGTTGATTTTCTCTTGCTCGAGACCAGTCAAACGCTGCAAACGCAGCTCAAGAATCGCGCGGGCTTGCTCTTCTGTGAACTTGATACGACCATCTTTCAAATGATTACGTCTGTCATCAACCAACTCAAGCAATGGCAGCACATCAGCTGCTGCCCAATCACGACTCATTAGTTCTTCACGCGCAATCACAGGGTCTTTCGAGCCACGAATCACCGCAATCACTTCATCGATATTCGCCACGGCAATCGCCAAACCAATCAACAAATGTGCTCTGTCACGCGCTTTATTAAGCAAGAAATTTGTACGACGTGAAATCACCTCTTCCCGGAAGAGAATAAATGCTTCAAGCACTTGCTTCAGGTTCATTTGCTCTGGGCGACCATTATTCAGCGCCAACTGATTCACACCAAAGCTTGTCTGCAGCTGCGTTTGTGAGAATAAATTAGCCTCAACTACTTCTGGCACAGCGTCTTTTTTGCATTCAATAACAATACGTACGCCAGATTTATCAGATTCATCGCGCAAATCTGAAATGCCTTCAAGCTTTTTGTCGCGCACAAGCTCAGCGATTTTTTCGACCAAACGTGCTTTATTCAACTGATACGGAATTTCGTCAACAACCACCGCCATGCGCCCTGGGCGCACTTCTTCAATACGTGTTTTTGCACGCATTATCACTGAGCCACGCCCCGTATGCGCCGCAGAATGCGAGCCTGAACGACCGAGGATTATCCCCCCTGTAGGGAAATCTGGCGCAGGACATGCAACCATCAAATCATCCACAGAAGCCTGCGGATTGTCGATGAGGATATTCGTTGCATCAATTACTTCGCCAAGGTTATGAGGCGGAATGTTTGTTGCCATACCAACCGCAATACCACCCGCACCATTCACCAACATGTTTGGATAACGCGCAGGAAGCACAACTGGCTCAGATTCTGTGCCATCATAATTGTCTTGAAAGTTAACCGTATCTTTATCAATATCTTCCAGCAACCCAAGCTGAGCCACCTTTTGCATGCGAGATTCCGTATAACGCATCGCCGCGGCAGAATCACCATCCATAGAACCAA
>CALJMC010000157.1 GCA_937982385.1 uncultured Rickettsiales bacterium
TTATTTCGTTTCTCTTTAATGTATTTGAGGTGAGGGCATCTGTTAGGGTCTTGAAGTGATGAATGAATATACTCACCCTCTTTTTTCGATAGGTTTTCTATTCTCTTATAAAGTTTTTTCTTTACCCACGTGTGGCATACGTTATTGCCTTTCTGACCATCCATTAATTTATATAGCGAGTGAATTAATATAGAAACATTGCCGTCATAAAAACTATGGCTAATAATACTCTTAGAATACATGCTGGGACTAATTGTGCTCAGGGCACATAAAAAAGCATAAGATTTAGTTGCATCAAAAAGCAATCCTTCCAAACCTTGAGCCATATCCTCCTGATTAATGAGGGGACTCTCAGTATCCAAAGGTAGCATTTTTTCGATTATAGAAGCTTCTTTTGCTAAATTCATTCTTTACCTTAAATGGTCGGGGTAACTGGACTCGAACCAGCGACCTCTTGTCCCCCAGACAAACGCGCTACCAGACTGCGCCATACCCCGATATTTTTATACATTTTTCCCGCGAATAACAGCGATGCTAAAAGCTTAAGACGCTTTGGCAGAATCATTTAGAATTTGTTTGAGCTCCGCTAGCTCTTCACGAACCGCTACAAGCTCTTGGCGATTATCATCACTAAAGTCTAGGATTGCAGCAGGCTTCGTTGGCGCTGTTGCTGGCGCTGCATCAACGACGAGCTGAGGCGCTGCTTTTGGCGTGTCTGTTGCTGTTGCGATATCATCATTAGACGCAAGCGCTGCTTTAGCGCCTTTGATGGTGAAGCCGCGCTCATGCAATAATGTTTTGATATTCTCAATTGTTTGCACATCTTCCGGGCGGTAATAGCGTCTGCCACCACGGCGTTTCAACGGCTTGATTTGCGTGAACTTGGTTTCCCAAAAACGCAATACATGCTGTGGCAGATCAAGATAATCTGCAACTTCGCCAATTGTTTTTAGTGCTGTAGCTGACTTCTTCATGAATCTACTTAGCGTCCCTTACATAGCCACCCAGTTTTGTATTTACTGAGTTGCGCAATACATTTGATGGATTAAATGAAAGCACGGTACGTGGGGAAATAGTTACTTCAACACCGGTCTTAGGGTTGCGACCTACACGCGCATTTTTCTTGCGAAGCTTGAAGGTTCCGAAAGTAGAAAGTTTCACGTCACTTCCTTTGCCAAGCGCACTGGATACTTCTTCAAACACAGCGTCCACCATGGTCATAGACTCAGAAAGTGAAAGTCCTACTTCGCGGTAAACTGCTTGTCCGAGGTCTGCACGTGTAATTGTTTTGGTCATGTTATCTCTCCTTAAATTATCGAAAATTGGATGCACTTATCCAAAAAAGTTACCATCTTATAATACAACTTCCCCACGTAAGTCCAGCACCAAGCGCAGGTAAAAGCAGAATATTTCCATCTTTTATTTTTCCGTCACGATAGGCGGCGTCAATGGCGAGGGGAATAGAGGCTGATGAGGTGTTGGCGTGATGCTCGACCATGCTGATCAGTTTGTCTTCACCTACCCCAAGTTTTTTGGCACAACTCAGCAAAATGCGCTGGTTTGCTTGATGTGGAACCACCCAATCAACCTCGTCGGCGGTTAAACGAGTTGCTTCAAGTGCTTGCTTGGATGCGCCACTCATTTTGGATACGGCGTGGCGGAACACCTCGCCACCTTCCATAAAGATGGTGCCAGCTTGCTGATTGAATGCTGTGCCGCCATCAGTGGTGAGAATATCTGCAAAGCTTCCGTCACAGTGGATTTGGGTGTGGAGAATGCCGCTATCTTTGTCTTTGATGCCTTCAGCGGCTTGAATCACGAATGCCCCTGCTCCGTCGCCAAATAAGATGCAGGTGCGGCGGTCTGTCCAGTCCAACACGCGCGACATGGCTTCGGCACCAATTAATAAGATTGTTTTATGGCTGCCTGTTTGAATGAGTGCATCGGCCAAATGCAAGCCATAGACAAAGCCTGAGCAGACTGCCTGTAAGTCCATCGCTGCAGCATTCTTGTTGCCAATTTTAGCCTGAACATAAGCGGCTGTGCTTGGGAATGTTTTGTCAGGGGTGGTGGTAGCAACCATGATGAGGTCAATATCATCAGCCGTAATGCCTGCATCATCGATGGCCTTTTGCGCCGCTTTCGTCGCGAGGTCAGAGGTCATCTCACCGTCAGCGGCAATATGGCGTTGTCCGATGCCCGTGCGCTCACGAATCCATTGGTCATTTGTCTCAATGGTTTTGGAGAGCTCATCGTTAGTGACGATTTTTTCAGGCAAATATGATCCGCAGCCAGTGACTTTTGCAATGGTCATTACGACACCTCAAGCTCTGGAGTAGCGACGTCATTATTCGTTGCTTGCGCCTCTTGTGGACGAATACGTGCCAGCTCCTCGACAATTTTTTCATTGATGTTATTGACAATCAGGTCGCAGGCTTCGTCGATGGCATATTTAAAGCCAATCGCATCGGTGCCGCCGTGACTCTTAATAACAATGCCATTAAGCCCCAAAAACATCGCGCCATTATAACGGCGTGGGTCTGCTTTGCGTTTCACGTCTTTCATCGTGCGACGTAAAAGAGGGTATGAGAGCAGCGCAGTTGTTTTGCGTAATATCGTTGATTGAGCAGACTCAGATACGACCTTATAAATGAAGCGTGCAGTCCCTTCCATAGTCTTCAAAGCAATATTGCCTGTGAAGCCATCAGCCACAATCACATCGATTTCATCATTGAGGATGCCATTGCCTTCGATGTAGCCAGTGAAGTTAATATGTTTATTCTCGCGTAGCAGTGCAGCAGCATCACGAATTTCTTCATGACCCTTCATTTCTTCTGAGCCGATATTGAGCAGTGCAACTGTTGGGTTGTCACGATGCAACACGCTGCGAGCAAAGGCATGCCCCATAATTGCAAACTCAGTGAGATGCACAGCGCTACATTCGACATTTGCACCCAGATCGAGCATCACGGCAATACGCTTGCGATTTGGAATGATGCCTGCAATGGCTGGACGTGAAATGCCAGGGAGTGTACGTAATATAATTTTGGAAATCGCCATGAGTGCGCCGGTATTACCCGCAGAAACCACAGCCCCTGCTCTGCCGTCTTTCACAGCATCAATAGCAAGGCGCATAGATGTCTTTTTACTTTTGCGGAGGGCAACAGATGGCTTTTCATGAGCCTCAACTTTTTCATCTGTGTGAATAACCTCAGTAACAGACTTAAGGTGCGGGTATTGATTCAGCAGGGGCGTTACCTGCTGTTCATCACCAAAAATAAGAAATTCTAATGTCGGGTGCGCTTTGAGTGCCAGTGCGGCACCGTCAATTACGATCTTCGGGGCATGATCCCCTCCCATCGCGTCTAGCGCAAGCGTCATGGCATGTGACTGCGTCATGTTGCTACAGTGGCTTATGTATTTACGTTAGCGTCAGTGACTTTACGTCCCTTGTAATAGCCATCAGGCGATACATGGTGTGGACGGTGAAACTCACCTGTTGTTGCGTTTTCAGCAACGTTGGTTTTGTTAAGCGCATCATGCGAACGACGCATATTACGTCTGCTTGTGCTTTTCTTCGTCTTCTGAACAGCCATGTCTTTTACTCTCTGGTTTTAATAAGTTGTATCTTTAAAGATGCGCGATTATAGGGAGTTTAAAACAAAAATCCAGTAGAAAAAACACTCTATCGCGTGGTTTCTGTGTCGTTTTGTGCTTCAACCTCTGAAATTTGCCAATAGAGATGCACCATAAGGGCAAGTGCGATGAACGGGGCAAACAATGTAGTGAAGGGAAAAAGGGTCAATCCTAAGATAACCAGTCCGCCAATAAAGGCATGTAAACGATAGTCTTTGCGGAGTATGCGTGCACCGCTGCGTCTAAGATGTCTGCCTGCCACAATTTCGAAGAACTCACGTCCGAGCAAATGTGAGTTCACCACATAATACATCACCATATAAACAGGACCCGTCCAGATAAAGAATAGCATAATGATGTTGAGGAAAAGTGACCATGCCATAAAGCTCAACCCGTGTGCCAACTCAGGCAGCATTGGCAGTTTTTCAGCTTCTACGTCATATTCCCTGCGCTCAATAAGCCCTGCAATTTCCTCTTGAAACATATTGGCAATTAAGGGCAGTACGGAGGGAAATAAGAAAAAGGCAAGAAACCCTACGCCGCCCGTAATAAGTGCATCAGCGAGCCATTCCATCCAGCTCCATGAGAAAAAGGATGTGGCGCCGAGGATAAGCTGCATCCCAAAAAAGAAGACGCCGCCTGTAATGGCAGTGGCCAGCAATGATAAAAGCAGCAGCTTAATGAAGTAGCCTTTGCGTATGGTGGAGAGTGTTTTGAGTAAGGATGATTTTATCATATCGCCTCGCATCGTGTGGCAAGCCAGCTGGTTACATTTTTATCAAGCAAGGGGGATAATGTTGCAAAAACCTTTGCATGATAATTATTGAGCCATGTTTTGTCAGAATCGCTCAATAAACGCGGATCTATCAAACGCGTGTCAATCGGCGCCATGGTCAGTGTTTCAAATTCAAGGAATGCACGCGTAGAAGTCATGTTAGATTTTTTCACCAACACTAAGCTTTCAATGCGAATGCCATAGGCGCCAGTTTCGTAATAGCCTGGTTCATTAGAGAGAATCATGCCTTCTTGCAGCGCAATATTGTTGCCGCGCTTGCTGATGCCTTGTGGCCCCTCATGGACACTGAGATAGCTCCCTACTCCATGCCCTGTACCGTGGTCATAATCGAGTCCTGCATCCCAGAGGGGTTTGCGTGCGAGGACATCAAGCTGTGAACCTGTGGTGCCTTTGGCGAATTGGCACCCACCAAGTGCAATATGTCCTTTAAGTACGAGCGTAAAATTAGTTTTGAATGTATCAGGCGCTGTGCCGCCGCGCATAAAGGTGCGCGTAACATCTGTGGTGCCGAGAGGATATTGCCCGCCTGAGTCGAGCAGCACCACCTCACCTAGTGCAATGTTGCGATTGCTGGATTCATCCACACGATAATGCACAATAGCACCATGTTCGCCAGAACCTACAATAGAGGTAAAACTGGGCTCAACATAGAGTGGGTGTTCGGCGCGGAAGGCTTCCAGCTTTGCTTCAAGTGCTAGCTCATCGACTACGTCATGTTCTGTTAGCGTATCAAACCAGTGGAGGAAGCTGGTGAGGGCAATTCCGTCAATGATATGCGCTTCACGCGCGCCTTGCTGCTCCACCTCGTTTTTACAGGCTTTGGGCAGCATAATGGGGTCGGTATCTGCGGCCATCTCTATCTTCGCGACCCGCATTGCATGAATAAACCATAGCGGCGCTGCTTTCTTTTCATAGCCAACAATGTTATATAGCAGTGCTTTTATATGCGCAGCCATATCGTTCGGTGATACGAGCGTCACTGCATCTCCGAGATGTGTGGTCATCTCGTTATCTATGCGCGACGGCTCAACAAATAATGTGATTTTTTCTTTGGCATCGATTATCGCATAGGTGAGCGGGAATGGTGTGTGGGGGATGTCGCTGCCGCGAATATTTAGCAGCCAACAAATACTCTCAGGCTTGGTTAGCAGAAAGGCATCAAGCCCCTTCTCTTTTATGTGTGCTGCCATGGTTGTGATTTTTGTATCATGCGCTAAGCCTGCATAATCAAGAGGGTGTATGATGATTGGTTCACTGGGTCGTTCAGGTTGGTCATCCCATATCTGGTCGATCAGATTAATGCCAACAGGTTCGATAGTGCCGCCCGCTTTTTGCATCGAGCTTTTTAGTGTGTCATAGCTACTTTCAGTGAGCAGCCACGGATCATAGGATAGCACCTCTCCGGCTTCAAATGTTTCTTCTATCCATTGTGATGGGTTTTTATCGTAGATATTATGGATTTCATAATCATCGCCATTCACCTCGCCTGCGGCTTGGAGCGTATAACGTCCATCAACAAAGAGTGCGGCTTTGTTGTGCCGAACAATAATCGTCCCTGCCGAGCCATCAAAACCTGAAAGCCATGTGACGCGTTTGGCGTATGCCGCGCAATATTCTCCCTGATATTCATCAGTAACGGGGATGATAACGCCATCGCTGTCACTCTTTATGAGTGCATCTCGAAGGTTTTTAAGGCGTGAGCTTTGAGGGGTGTTACTTGTCATGCTATGGAATGTAAGGGCTTTACGGGGAAATAGCAATAATTAAAGATTGTATTTTGGGTCATTTCTGCTATCATAGGCACTTGAAAAATCGATATAAAATATTCTAATCTAGGTGTTTAATTATGCAGCATATCTTATTGTTAATCATTGTTTTTAGTCTTGGTGCAGTTTCTTCCGCAGCACGTGCAATGGAGAGTTTTCAGCCTGCTATCATGTATGAATCAGAATCTGAGGGTGATAACGCCTTTATTGATTCGATGAAACGTGGTGCCGAGCAAGCGAAAGAAGAAGTTAACATAAAATACAAAGAATTTCGTTTGCCCGATGGTAAGCAACGCAAGAGCTATATGCGCAAGGTAGCGCAGAGCGGTGTCACACACGTCATTGCAGTTGGCTTTCAAAATGTAGTGCCTGTCTTGTCGCTTGCGGAAGAATTCCCTGAGGTGAAGTTTACGGTTATTGATGGCATCGTCCCTCCTCTGTTCAAGAATGTTCAATCGGTTAATTTTAAAGACCATGAAGGTGCATTCCTGGTGGGTATGGTTGCTGGCTACACTGCCCCTACCAACAAAATCGGGTTCATTGGTGGCATGGATGTCCCGCTCATTGATAACTTTTATATAGGATTTTACCAGGGGGTGCGTTATGCCAACCCTGATATTGAAATGTTGCGCGACAATGTAGGCACAGATGCAACCGCATGGAGTAACCCTGAGCGTGCAAAATCACTTGCGAAGAAACAATATAATGCAGGTGCAGGCGTCATTTTTGCGGCAGCGGGTGGCTCAAGCGTAGGTGTGTTGGAAGCGGCAGAAGAAATGGGCAAGCTCGCCATTGGTGTGGATACCAATCAAAACGGACTCTATCCGGGCGCAGTCCTCACCTCGATGATTAAGCGTGTTGATACAGCAGTCTATAAAACCCTCGTTAATTCCTTTAGTGGGCGTTGGGAGCCGGGTATTAAATATCTTGGTGTACGTGAGAATGCTCTCGATTATTCCGTTGATGTGCACAATAAAGACCGCATCACAAAGAAGATTATTGATGACGTTGAAGATGCCAAAGACCGCATCGTTCGTGGACAGCTCAAAGTTGAGAGTTATAAGCCTTATTAAGGTTATGTTAACAAGCTTTTGTTATGATTCATTGTCTTGAAATACCACTTGGAGCTAAACATGAAATATGGTTTTACTCTCTTAGAACTCGCTATTGTACTCGCTATTATTGGCCTTATTGCTGGCGGTGTTGTCGCAGGAGGGTCGATGATCCGTGCGGCAGAAATCCGC
>CALJMC010000158.1 GCA_937982385.1 uncultured Rickettsiales bacterium
CTGATGATGATGTAGAGGTTGAAGATTAATCAATAAGTCACTAAGATTTATTAGATTTGCAAACTTTACTCGTCATGGAACTTCATGCGCCCTTGTGTAGAACTTACCGAGAAAATTCTCAGTTATGATGTTGATGCTAATACAGCACTCATTGAACAAGCGTATGAATACGGCAAGGATAAACACAGCGCCCAGATGCGCGCTTCTGGGGAGCCATATTTTTCACACCCCATTGAAGTTGCTTACTTTCTGACATCACTCAAGCTTGATAGCGCTTCCATTATCACCGCATTATTGCATGATACGGTGGAAGATACAGATGCTACCCTCGAAGATATTGAAGAGCGGTTTGGCAGCGAAGTCTGCAAGTTGGTCGATGGCGTTACCAAACTCAATAGACTTGAAGAAAAGACACCGGACGCAAAGCAAGCAGAGAATTTCCGCAAGCTTGTTGTCGCTATGTCAGAAGATTTACGCGTATTACTCGTTAAACTCTCTGACCGCCTCCATAATATGGGCACGCTTCATCACATCAAAAAACCTGAGAAACGTAGCCGCATTGCGCGCGAAACCTTAGAGATTTATGCACCACTTGCCGAACGTATTGGCATGCGTCAAATGAAAGAGCATCTGCAAGATTTATCCTTTGCCGAATTGTACCCTGAAGCACGCGACTCCATTGTGAAGCGTCTGGATTTCCTCCGCAAGCAAGGAAAAACTGGCGTTGAAAAAAATGAAATACATATTCGTGACGTACTAAAAAAACACGGCATGTCTATTATCGAAGTGCATGGACGCGAGAAACGGCCATTCTCTATTTGGAAAAAAATGGATGCTAAAAGCATCGAATTTGAAGAACTTAGCGATATTGTTGCCTTCAGAGTTATCGTTGGAAACATCGCAGAATGTTATCAAGCACTGGGTGTCATTCATTCAGAGTTTCACACTATTCCAGGACGCTTTAAGGATTTCATAAGCACTCCAAAGGCGAACGGATACCAGTCAATTCATACGTCTATTTTTGGCCCCTCACAGCAACGCATTGAAGTACAGATTCGTACGGAAGAAATGCATCATATTGCTGAATATGGTGTCGCCGCACACTGGTCTTATAAACAAGCTCGAAATTATCAAGTGGATGGCAAGCAATTCCGCTGGGTACGTGAACTGCTGGAAATTCTTGAAAAAACTGAAGATGCTGAAGAGTTTTTGGAAAATACTAAGCTCGAGATGTACCACGACCAAGTGTTTTGCTTTTCACCAAAAGGCGATATTATTGCCCTCCCAAGCGGCGCAACACCTGTAGACTTTGCCTTTGCCATACATTCTGGTGTCGGCGGGTCCTGCGTTGGTGCAAAGGTAAACGGGCGTATTGTGCCACTCAAAACAATGCTGCGCAACGGTGACCAAATTGAAATTATTACCTCACAAAATCAAACACCGTCACCGACATGGGAACGTTTTGTTGTCACAGGGAAGGCACGCTCCGAAATTCGCAAATATATTCGTACGCAACAGCGTGAAGAATATATGCATCTCGGCAAAGCTATTTTGCAAAAGACCTTTAAACAAGAAGGAAAAGACTTCACTGACAAAATTATTGAACCCGCCGTGAGTGACTTTAAGAAGAAAACACTTGATGATTTATATGCTGAAGTTGGTGAAGGACTCATTGGCCGCAACCAAGTTTATCAATCTATTTTTGGTGATTTACCAAGTAAGTCCAAAAAGAAAACATCACTTTTTTCTAAACTTCGCAAAAACTTGCCTGAAGCGACTGCACACTCACCTATGCCGATTAAAGGGCTTATCCCTGGCATGGCAATTCATTTTGCGGGCTGCTGCCACCCCATTCCTGGCGATAAAATTGTAGGAATTGTTACCACAGGAAAAGGCATAACCATTCATACGATGGACTGCCCAACACTGGAAAACTTCTCTGATACGCCCGAACGCTGGATTGATGTATCATGGGATACTGCGGGCAAAGCTGAAGCACGTTATGTTGGACGACTACAGGCGCAAATCAGTCATGAATCTGGTGTGATGGCAACTATTGCTAATGTTATTAGCCGTGAAAATGGCAATATTAATAACTTTAAAATCGTTAATCGTTCGTTTGACTTCTTCGAAATACTAATTGATATAGAAGTCGAAGATGATAGACACTTATCATCTATTATCAATGAGTTAAAAGTAAAATCTGTTGTTCATTCTGTTGAGCGAATCTAGCAATACTACGCCGCCTCAGCAGCACTCATATTAACTGTCCATTCATTCAATAAACTGAGTGACCGCGCTGAATAAGCTTCAGGGCGCTGCTTCTTATGAACTTTCTCTTTGAGTGGAGGAAAGAGCCCAAAATTCACATTCATTGGTTGAAATAATTTCGCTTCCGCTTCACCAGTAATATGTGCAATCAGACTACCAAGAGCCGTCTCTCTGGGCGGCATAATGCATTCATGCCCGAGCAGCTCCGCAATCGCAAAACGCCCAGCGAGTAATCCGCACGCAGCACTTTCCACATATCCCTCAACGCCCGTCACCTGACCTGCAAAACGCAGGTTTGGCTGTGACTTCAAACGCAACTGCTCATCGAGAAGCAACGGGCTATTGATAAAGGTATTACGATGAATACCACCTAAACGCACAAATTCAGCATCTTCTAAACCCGGGATCATACGCAACACACGCTGCTGCTCACCATATTTCATCTTGGTTTGGAAGCCAACGATGTTCATAAGCGTTCCCTGTTTGTTCTCCTTACGCAGCTGCACGATGGCATAAGACTTCACGTCAGGATCATGCGGATTCGTCAGACCTACAGGCTTCATGGGGCCATAGCGCAACGTCTCAACACCACGCGATGCCATCACCTCAATCGGCAAACAACCTTCAAAATAGGGCGTATCTTTTTCCCAATCCTTAAACTCCGCATATTCAGCAGTGAGGAGCGCATTGATGAAGCCTTCATATTGTTCTTTATCCATAGGACAATTGAGATAATCTTTTCCATCACCCTTATCATAGCGCGATTGGAACCAAGCTTTACTCATATCAATTGAATCGACAGAGACAATTGGCGCAATAGCATCGAAGAATGACAGATATTCCTGACCCGTTTCTTGTAAAATTGCCGCTGCAAGCTTGTCAGAGGTGAGGGGGCCAGAGGCTATAATCGTCAAGCCATCCTCTGCTTTTGGCAGCGCTTCTATTTCGCCACGAACCAATTCAATGTTTGGATGATCGTTTAATGTATTTGTCACAGCCTGAGAGAATGCCTCACGGTCAACGGCAAGCGCGCCACCTGCTGGCACTTTATGGGCGTCACCGGTGCGCATAATAATCGAATTCAAACGACGCATTTCCTCATGGAGCAAGCCTACAGCATTGCGCTCATAATCATCTGAACGGAATGAATTCGAGCAGACGAGTTCTGCACAGCCATCTGTTTGATGCGCGAACGTACGGCGGTCACTGTCGCGCATTTCATGCAACGTCACTTTAATACCAGCCTCAGCTGCCTGCCATGCCGCTTCAGACCCTGCAAGCCCTGCACCAATAATATGTAATGTCTTTGTCATCAATTCGTCACATTCTTTTGTTATAGTTATGATGAACAGTATGTAGAGGAAGAATTAGATAATGTCCACAACACCGAAAATAACTATAGTGCACGATGGTGAAATGCATAGCTTTGATTGGCAAGGCGGCGGCACACCGGCACCAGAAGGTAAAGAATAGGCGCAACCAATATTAAACATGATTGGAACTGCATTAAAGGACATTAAAGCATCAGAGCGTACTTCGTTTAAATCTACGCCAACTGTGGATTACTTTTTCAAGCAAGGCGGAGAGATTATAGTTGCTCCTACACTAGATAATGCTGAAACATTAAGCGATTAAAGAAAAACACCTCGAATCCGCAAAGGGCAAAGGAAACGATAGTCCGCGACGCTAAGCCTAGACCAACTCCATCACTTCATCATGTAGCGCTTGGTTTGCGCAGGCGATCACGTCAATATTACTCATATTTTGCAGACGTAATGGATTTCCCGCCCAATCAGTAATGATTCCGCCAGCGCCTTCAATAATGGGGATGAGTGCCATGATGTCATAGGCTTTTAATCCCGCTTCGCAGACAATATCAATATGTCCAGAGGCTAGCATCGCATAAGCATAGCCATCGCTACCATAGACATCACTCGCACAGACGTTACGGAGCGCTTCGAAAGTTGCTTTTTCTTGTTGGTTAAACAGATAGGGAGAGGTTGTAGATATACATGCTTGTGCCAAGGCTACATTTTTTTTGCTGAATGATAATTCAGCATTAAAGCTAGTTTGCTCGCCCTTAGCACCGACCCATGTTTCATCATGTATGGGCTGACGCGCAACCCCGAGGATTGGCTTGCCCTGATATAGTAACGCAATCAACGTAGTGAAAAGCGGCTGTCCTGTAATGAAATTACGCGTACCGTCAATAGGGTCGAGCACCCAGACATAATCTGCATCGATATTCTCATTGCCAAATTCCTCACCGATAATACCATGCTCAGGATAATGCTCGGCAATCAACTCACGCATCGCACGCTCAGCTGCCTTATCAGCAACGGTAACAGGGGAATCATCCTCTTTGTTTTCGATTGAGCTAAGCTTTCTGAAATGCGGTACAATGGCCGAAGCCGCCGCATCTGCCATGCTCAGTGCAAATTTTTTATATACTGCGATGTCATTCATAGCCAACATCATACGTGTTTTACAATAAGAGTCTATAATTTAGGCATAGAAAAAGGCGCTCCACACAGAAGCGCCTCCCTCATTACACACACCATTGATTTAATGACTCGCATCGCCTTTATGCTCGTCTTTATGCTCATCGTCATGACCGTCATCATGGCTATCGTCAGACATCACAATGCTATCTGTCGATGCAGAAGCCATTGTGCTCGCATGGGCGGCATCAGCAACGAAAAATGAGAGGCAAAGAAGGGCTAATATTTTATTTAACATAATAATTCTCCGAGAGATTACACAGACTGCCAAGGGATGGCAGTGGAAAAATTACATGATAATTCAATAACTAAAGTACAGATAATAAGAGATCCGAAAACTATACTGTTTCACGTTGAGGCAGCCACGCCAACAGCTTTTTAAATGCATTTGTGCGATGGCTGAGGGCATATTTCTCAGTCGCTCCTATTTCTGCGAATGTTTGGTCATAGCCAGATGGAATAAAAATTGGGTCATAGCCAAACCCTTGCTCACCACGCATTGGGAAGGTAAGGGTGCCTTCTGACATGCCGACAAAATCATGCACAGAACCATCAGGGAGGGCAAGTGCCATAGCACAGACAAAGCGTGCCTTTTGGCCTGTCGCTTTTGCGC
Source organism: uncultured Rickettsiales bacterium (assembly GCA_937982385.1). GTDB lineage: Bacteria > Pseudomonadota > Alphaproteobacteria > Rickettsiales > UBA998 > CALJMC01. Next base: position 5,386 of record CALJMC010000158.1, read on the forward strand.
CTTTGGCTTTAATTTCGCTTTCCACACGTTCCATCGCAAGCGAGAAATCTTTGTGTTTACCACCCCAACGTGCCGAATAAATACCTGGCGCGCCATCCAATATGTCCACTTCCAAGCCCGAATCATCGGCGAGCGCTGCTTTACCTGTCGCATTATATGCCGCTAATGCCTTGAGTTGCGCGTTTGCAGAGAAGGTAAGCCCAGTCTCCTCAGGTTCATTTAAACCCAATTCACCCGCAGATACTATTTGCTCAGGCGTCAGATACGCTTTCAAAATATCACGAATCTCGACGAGCTTACCATTATTGTGGGTCGCAATAATCAGGCTATCAATGATGTCAAATGCTGAGGACATTACACGGACTCAATCACTCTGAGTTGTTCTTTAGCGATATCAATGGACGCATCTTTGGCGAGCCTCAGCATGTCAGCCAGCTGCTCATCAGAGAACGGCTCACCCTCGGCTGTGCCTTGAATCTCAATCATACGACCATCGCCGGCGAACACAAAATTTGCATCGACTTCAGCGGTACTATCCTCGATATAATCTAAATCAAGCAATGCTTCACCACCCACAATGCCACATGAAATAGCATTTACAGGGAATTTTAACGGCATTTTTTTAATCTCATCACCTTGCATCAGCTTCAAACATGCGAGGTGCAACGCCACATAGGCACCTGTAATAGATGCTGTACGGGTTCCACCGTCCGCCTCTAGCACATCACAATCAAGATTTATGGTATAACCATCTAATAGTTTCAGGTCAGCACAAACACGTAAAGAACGACCTATAAGACGCTGTATTTCCTGAGTTCTTCCCGACTGCTTTCCTTGTGAGGCTTCACGACGATTACGCGAACCTGTCGCACGTGGCAACATACCATATTCCGCTGTAATCCAGCCTTTGCCGCTACCCTTCATGAAAGGCGGCACACCTTCTTGTACGGAGGCAGTGCAGAGCACTTTTGTGTAGCCCGTTTCAATCATGCACGATCCTTCAGCATTGCGGCTTACGTTAGGAGTAAGGATGAGGGGGCGCGCTGTGTCAGCGGTGCGGTCAAAACTACGTTGCGTCATTCTATTATTCTTTCAAGGTTAAGATTTAGCGGTTTCCGCCGCAAGTTTATTACTTGCCTCTTCTATCGTATCTTGAAGGGTTTGTGCAAATAATTTCCTATTTAATCCGGCTTCAATGGGCGGCAAAAACTCTATGGTTATGACGCCTGAACGTTTAAGAAAGGCATTTCGTCCCCATAACACACCTGAATTAAGCGCGACAGGCGTGACTGAACAACCCAATTTATTATACATAGCAGCGATTCCCGGTTGATAATCTGGTTCATCATCCACAAAACGTCGTGTACCCTCAGGAAAAATCAGGACTTGGCGTCCGGCATCCAAATGGTCCTTCGTCTGCGAAATAAGCGTTTTGAGTGCTGACACACCTGCAGACCTATCAACCGCGATCGTATGCACCAGATAGTTAAGGTACTGCCCAAAGAATGGTATAGTAAGCAGCTCTTTTTTAAGTACATAGACTGGAGAGTCAACCAGCAACCAAAACACAACTGTTTCCCATGCCGATTGATGTTTGCAGGCATATAAAATGCCTTTATCTTGTATCAGGTAGTCTTTCCCTCGAATTTCATAACGAATCCCAACGACCCACCGCGCCAAGAACATCACACCTTTTGCCCAGATAATTGGTACAATACGCTGCAGTTTATTTCCTTTACCAATAATTCCAATGGGAAGCAAAAGCAGGGCGATAAGTGGCGTCCACATCATATAGAGAACATTAAATAAGGTCGAACGAATGGCGAGCATTATTAATTACCCCGCAACATAGGTGAAGAGCAGTTTGCTATATTCATTCATCAGCAGCTGA
>CALJMC010000159.1 GCA_937982385.1 uncultured Rickettsiales bacterium
GTGCATTGATGGGTAAAGTATCTTGGGGTATGGCGATTATCGTCGCTCTGGGTATTGCGATTATCTTTGGTGCTGGTGAGATTGCAGAGTCATTAGGTGCTGAGAATAACGTTTGTTAAGTGAGTTATACTTTCGTATTAATAGCAGAGGTTCTTGTGTATTCGAGGCCTCTGCTTTTTTAATTCTACTTTGATAAATACTGTGTGTGTGGAGTATAAGTATGTTTTTCAGGAGTAAACGTCAGAGCAATATCGAAGAATATCGCGATATTACCGATGATGTTGAAGAATCTGATTTTGTGCCTTATGCTGCTTTATATGACTCTGACAGCATTGTTACGAAGAATGGCGAATTACTTCAAATCATTCGCGTCAATGGCGTAGTTGATGGCGAAGAAGTGCGCGATGCCATCCGAAAAGCGGTGAGTACATGCATACCGTCTGATTCCTTTGCTTTGTGGTTTCATACATTGAGACGAAAAAAACGTGATGTGTCTGACGATCATGCGCAGGATCTTTCTCCGTTTAGTCAGCAAGTGAATGATGTGTGGAAAGAACGTAATTCGGGCATTCAGTTTCAAAATGAACTCTATGTCACCATTGTGCGCGAGGGGCAAGATGCCGCCTTGAAGAGTCCGCGTGTATTTATTAAGGGGCTTTTTCCTAAAAAAGATATGAAGTGGCGTCAGAGTTATCTTGGTGCGATTCATACCGAATTGCAGAACGTCGTTGATAATATGTTGTTAGAGTTGGCTTCTTTTGGTGCCAAAAGACTGTCCGTCTATGAAGAGGATGGTGTATTTTATTCCGAAGCATTGCGTTTTCTCGAAAAACTCACAAACCTCGTGGATCGCCCTATGCCTGTGATGGATATAGATTTATGCGAATATTTAACTGAGGGTGAAATTACATTCGGTTTTAATGCGATGGAAGTGCGTAATGCGGATGGGCGCAGACGCTTTGCATCTATCATCACTATTAAGGAACATAAAGAGGCGTCGCTGCCTGCGATTGACCGCTTTTTGAACGTGCCAATCGAATATATCGTCACGCAGACAGTTAATTTTATCAATCCAAAAATTGCGTTGGCACAATATCAGGCGCAGAAGCGTTTTGGTGTTATCTCCGAGACTGATGAGCTGACAAAACTTATTGAGCTGGATGATATTTTAGCAAGCGATCATCAAAAGGCGACAGATTTTGGTGAACAGCAGTTATCTGTCTTTTTGCAGGCTGATAGTTTGAAGGAGCTCGAATCTTATACGCGTAAAGCGATTCGCTATTTGGGACAATATGGCATCATTGCGGTGCGTGAAGATCTGCGATTTGAAGAATGTTATTGGGCGCAATTGCCGGGTAACTTTGAATTTGTGAATCGCCTCATCTCAACCTATACAGGGCATGTTGGCGGGTTTGCAAATCTGGATGCGTCGCCGCGAGGAGTTGAAATTCCGACGGCGTGGGGCGCGCCATTATTATCGTTTCAAACTGCTACAGGGCAACCGTATTCTTTCAGTCTTCATACGCCACAGAGCGGTGCTAAAGGACATATGTTTGCGGTTGGCGAGGACGCATCAGATAAGACGTTGTTGACGAATTTCCTGCTTACAAAGGCATTGCCGCATTATAAATCCAACCTATTTTATTTCGATGTGGATGGCAAAAGTGATGTGCTGGTGGCTAATTTAGGCGGCAGAAATGCTACATTTTATTCGGGGGGTGTTGAGGCGATAGAGCATGCTGTGCCGTTGAACCCCTTCTCCTTGCCCAATGATGGCCCTAACCAGATGTTTGTGTATCGTTGGATGATAGTGTTGCTCAAGATGCAGGACGATAATCCAGACGAAGCGGAGATGGAGACGTTGAAGAATGCGGTGGCGCATATTTTCTCATTGCCGTTAGAACAGCGCAGTTTGAAACAGTGTGTTGATACCATCATGCAATCCTCTCCAGCGCTGGCGGCTAAATATACGGCGTGGGTGCCTGGAGGTGAGAAAGGGTTCTTATTTGGTCATCAGGAAGATATATTCTCCCGTCCAGAGCAGGTTCTTCATTTAAATCTTCAGCATATTATTGATAATCAACCGCTTTTCATCCCGCTCATGTCGTACTTATTGCAGCGCGTGCAGAGCGTGCTGACGGGGGAGCCGACTATTATTGTGCTGCAAGAGGCATTGAAATTGGTACAAAACACGCAAGTAGGCATGAATGTGAGCGGCTGGCTAGATATGATGACATCGAAGAATGTGTCGACATGGTGGCTTAGTTCAGATGTTGAGATGGTGGCAGCGAGTCCTCTTGCGCCGGCACTTATGCCCCATATGGTGACTCAGCTCTTTGTGCCTGAGGTGGCTATTGAAAGAGGCCATGCAGATGTCTTTGGTTTGTCGGAAACCGATATGATGTATATGGATGCAATGAGTGCTCCGGACGCACATTTCATGATTAAACAGCAGGATTCAGATGCTGTTGTGGCGTTGATGAATATGAGCCGTCGGGCAAAGCCTACCAAGATTTTACAAGGCAAGGTTCTAGAAGAAAAACCCTCGCCTATGTTACAAGAGGCGGTGTAATGACGGCTGTTTCGATGGGTAGAAATTATTATATGAGTCGGCGCTTTATGTGTTTGGTTCTTCTGCTCTGTTGCGCTGTTTTCTTGCTGTGGGCATTTCCTTCTTATGCGCAAATTGATAATGCGTCCTTTTATCAGGGAGGTGAGTGTGGGGGCGTCGGTGGCGTTTCCTTCTATGCTCCAAATTGTCAGGCAACGGGTATTTTCTCCGAGTTTATCTGTACGTATGAAACTATCGTAAGTGATGTGCTCAGTGAAACCTATTGCGCTATGGTGGAGTCTATGCGCAAGCCATTGGCTGCAATGCTCACCTTGTTTGTTACATTTTGGGGTGTCATGCTACTTACGGGGCAAACGCCGTTTACGGCGCGTGATGGCTTTGTGATGTTGTTGAAATTTGCTTTTGTCTTTGCTGCAGCAACCGAAGCAGAGTTTACATTGCGCTATCTCTATAATGGGGTGATGAGTTTGTTGCAGGGCGGGGTTATCATTATTTTAGATTCTATCAGTGGCACTAAATTTAGTGGTGGCGGTAGTATTTTAGCCCAGATTGATGAGACGACAAACGGTATTGTGAATCAATTTGCTCTTGCGCAAAATGCAGCGCCTGGCGCGGGAGGTAATGAGGATTGCAAGGGTGCGGTGCTTGCTATGTCATTGATGTTTTTGGCCTCTGCCCCAGCCATTACCATGCTTGCTTTTACGATGATTTTTAAATTAGCCATGGTGGCGATTAAGACCATCTTTGCCTATTTGATGGCGCTTACGGGTATTATGTTTTTGATTACATTAGTTCCTGTATTTGCCTCTTTCTTGTTGTTTAAGACCACATCAGGAATGTTCGATATGTGGATTAAATATATGCTCTCCTTTGCACTGCAGGTGGTTATTGTGTTCGCGTTTATTGGCTTTGTGATTAAGCTTGAGATTATTGAAGATTTTTCTGAGTTGTTAGAATTGGCAGCGCCGTATGAGGCGACCATTGGTATGACTGGCTATCATTTGGGCATGCAAAATTGTACGATTTGTAAGGGGTTGACGTCGGGCGCTGACGGAAGTCTGCAATGTCCCACATATAATGAGGATGGCGAGGAAGATCCTGCAGGGGAAAAGGTGGGAACCAACCCCTTTGAGCCTATGGCCCTTGTTGACATATTGGGTTTGCTTGGCGGGCGTTTTGCCTATTTGTTGATTATGGCATATATTTTGGAATCTGTGCTTAGGAAGGCTCCAGAGATCGCGGTAACCATATCTCAGGCTCGTTTTGCACCGGTCTTGGGTTCCAGTATAGAACATCGCTTCCAAAATATTGGCAATGGTATTGCGAATGGTGTGAGCAATGTTTTAGGCAAGTGATGATATGCCATAAACCGGGCGTATTGCGGCAAAAAAGCCGCAATATTTTATTATCATTTCTTCAATCAATCAGTGCGGGGCTTTTTATTTGTCACTCTATATCTAGTGGACTAGATGTTAAAGATACACTAGTGTAAGTATGAATAAAAATGTGAGTACTAATGGTCGGTTCGCCAAGAAAGCAAGATTCTCCTGCGCAGAAAAACTGGTATCGAGATCGCCACCAGTTTGTTTTAGTGCAACGCAACACGCTTGCCGTCATTACGCTCATTTGCCTCCTCGTTGCATTGGGATCTGTGTATACAGTGATGCAGCTCTCTCCTTTAAAATCTGTTGAGCCCTTTGTCATTCAAGTGGATGAGCGTACAGGCATGACGGAAATTGTGACATCCTCTACGATTTCAGAATTAAGTGATAAGCAGGCGGTTGATAATTTCTATTTATGGCGTTACGTGCGTGCGCGTGAGTCGCTTGGGAAAACCTCCATATACCATAATGACGAGGTGGTGCGCGTGCTAAGTGAGCCAACAGTCTATCGTGGGTATCGTGAAGAGATTAATCCGCAAAAGAACCCGCAAGGTTATTATGCGTTATTGGCCGCGGAAGGACGCAGAGAAGTTCAGTTTACATCATTGGTCCATCAGCGAAGTAATAGCCCTAAAGAGCCACGCAAAGTTGTTGAACTCAGCTTTGAAGTTACCGAGGTGGGCAGCAGTAATATCCCGGTTACATTTAATAAGATTGCGCGTATTGAATATGGCTATTCGGACGGAATACAGCTTTCTAAGGATGATAGATTGCTTAACCCGCTCGGATTCCAAGTGCAAAATTACAATGTAACTGACGCAAGAATTGGCGGGGTGCAGAGACGATGATGCAGACTCTACGCACTTTTATGGTTATCATCGCGCTGCTTCATGTGGCAGTATTTGATGCAAGTGCTTTGGAGCCGATTACATCTGATAGTCGCATCAAAACATTTGTTTATAATGAGAATGATGTCTACACACTCACGACGCATTATGGTTATCAATCAAATATTGAGTTTGCTAAAAATGAGCGTATCGAAACAGTGTCTTTAGGGGACCGTGTTGCATGGCAGATTGTGCCTGCGGGGCGTCGTTTGTTTGTTCGTCCTCAAGAAGAGGGTGTGACAACCAATATGACGGTGATTACCAACAAACGTTCCTATCAGTTTGATTTGCGTGCCGAGGCTGGGCAATTGAAGCCTAGTGCGCAGTTAGCATATGTTGTGCGTTTCTATTACCCATCTGATGATATTGCGCGTCCTATGGCACCGCCAGTTCCTCTCGCGCCGATGCCAGTGATGGCAATGCCGCAGCAATCATTTAACCCTGCACCCATGGCCCCGATTACCTCTGCGCCACTTCCGCCTTATCGGGTCGCTGCGCCTGCTCCTCCTCCATCTGCTGTGTCCCAAGCGCCGCGTCAGTTGAGTGCTGCACCAGTCGATCCTTCTTTGAACCTGAACTACACCTATTCTGGTCCCGATAATATTGCACCTTTGAAGGTGTTCGATAATGGCAAGGCAACATTTTTCCGATTTCAGGCCTATAAAGGACAGAAGGTTCCAGCTATCTCTATTCCCTCTAAAACGGGTCTTGCTCTTCCAGTCCAAGCACGACCTGTAAAACAGGGTTATTGGGCTGTTCCAATGGTGTCTAAGCAGTTTCAGATGCGTTATGATGGTGCTGGAGAGATTGTGACCGTTTATAATGAGGGGTCATAAGCATTATGGAGAATCAGGGTTCTAATATTCCGGACGACATAAAGTCAGGTAATCTTAATACTGACGGATTCATGCAGGATGATGGCGAGGGGGTTCTTGATTCTGGTGCGCCTACAGTCGCGGCAACGCCTGGAAAAACACTATTGGTTGTTGGCGCTTTTATTCTCTTTCTTGTCTTTATTTTCTCACTCATTTTCTCTGATGATGATGAAGTGGTGGTAGATGGAAAAATTAAAGATGAAACCACAGTTGCTTTGCCAAATTCTTTGCCCCCTGTTGCGCCCTCTGCTCCGCTTCCGCCGCCGCCAATGCCTCGTGTGTCTGCACCAGTGCCACGCCCGCTGCCTGTGCCTCCACCTCCTGTGCCAGCACCGCCTGATCTTTTCTCGAATGAAGATACTGATATGGCGCTACAAGAAAGACTGCAATCTGATATGTCCATTGTGAAGGCTGGGGTGCTAGATCGATTGGTTGATGATGAAGATGAGAGAGTTGAGTTGATAGGTAATGACCCTAACTCTGCTTTTGCGAATAGAAACACGACTGTTGGAAAGCGCACCGCTAAACGCCTTGGTAATTTGAATATGATGATCGCGCAGGGCAAAGTGATTCACGCTGTGTTGGAAACAGCTATTGATACACAGCTTCCTGGACAGTTAAGGGCTATTGTGAGTCGGGACATTTTTGCGGAGTCTGGGAAAGCAAGGCTCATTCCTAAAGGGTCGCGCTTGATTGGTTCTTATAATACTGAGTTGTTTAGAGGGCAATCTCGTGTCTTTATTATATGGACGCGTGTGATTCGTCCCGACGGTATTGATGTGATGATTGATTCACCAGGCGTTGATGCACTAGGGCGAACAGGGCTTGGCGGACATGTGAATTCTCGTTATGACGAAATTTTGGGTGCGGCTGTGTTAAGTAGTATTGTTTCCCTAGGAGTGGCAGCCTTCGCTGAAGATGGTCTGGGTGTGGATGGTAGTCAGCAAACCACAAATTCCAGTGGTACCACAAACACCGAATCGCCTAAAGATTCTGCAGCGTTACAGGGTGTCAATACGATTAATACTGCGATGCAGGGTATTATTTCTGATTTGCTTGATGTCCGTCAGGGCATTACGGTTGATCAGGGAACGAAGGTCAATGTGATGGTGAATAAAGATCTCATATTCCCGGATAATGCGAATAAGTGGATGGTTGAGTAATATGAGTAGTATTGCAGCATTAGAGACCTATCTCGCACCTCTCAATAGTTTGTTTGAGGAGGAGGGGATTAGCGAGATTTCTATCAACCGTCCCGGTGAAGCATGGATAGAAAAATATGGGCACATGGAATGTCGTCCGTTACCAGAGTTTCATTTTGAGCACCTTAAAACGCTCGCGCGATTAGTGGCCCAGTTTACGGAACAGAATGTGACGGAAGAAAACCCGCTTTTATCTGCGACACTTCCTGGTGGGTACCGTATTCAGATCGTATTCCCGCCCGCATGTGAGCCGGGTATTGTTGCGATGTCTATTCGTAAGCAGACAGTGGTTGATTTGGATTTGGAGCAATATGAGGCGCTGGGTGCATTCCAATCGACTAAGGTGCGTGAAGAAATCAATGAAGATGATGTTGAACTTCGTCAATTGCTCGATTCGGGTGCCATTCGTGAATTTATTACCAAAGCAGTACAATATAAGAAAAATATTATTGTTAGCGGTGGTACATCGACCGGTAAAACGACCTTCCTTAATGCCGCATTGAAGAAAATCCCTGAGCAAGAACGTGTGATTACGTGTGAAGATTCTCGAGAATTAAAAATTGACCATTTGCCAAACCGTGTCCACCTGCTTTCCTCTAGAGGAGGACAAGGGCGTGCTAAGGTAGATACACAGACATTGATTGAAGCGTGTTTGCGTTTGCGTCCAGACCGTATCATGGTGGGTGAGCTGCGTGGTTCTGAAGCATTCAGTTATTTGCGTGCGATTAACACGGGCCACCCCGGCTCCATCACCACATTGCATGCCGACACACCAGCTCTGGCGATTGAGCAGCTTATCTTGATGATTATGCAGGCGGGATTGAATATCTCACGCGAGCAAATTAAAGAGTATGTTGAGAACGTTGTTAATGTTATTATTCAGCTGAAGCGTGGTGATGGCGGTAAGCGCTTCGTGTCTGAAATTTACTTCAAGGAGTCTTGAAGACATGGCATTGACAGCAGGACAGCAGCTTTTAAATAAGTTTTTCATATTATTGATTATTATCATAGTGTTCGTGCTGCCGATTTATGGCGGATTCCTTGGTGCGATTTATATGACATTGGGTAAAGAATATGCGTGGGCATCCGTCTATAACCCTACCTATGGGATTCAGATGTATGAATATATCATGGGATATGCTGAGAATTACGGCGCGCACAAGGTCTATGGTGTTCCAGCCGCAGGGGCTTTTGTTGGGTGTGTGATGCTTTTCATCATGCGTGCACCGCTGCTCGATTATCGTCCAATGAAAGACAAAGAAACCATTCATGGTGATGCGACATGGGCGGATGAAGGACAAATGCGCAAAGCAGGTCTTCGTGCGAAAAAAGGCCTCATTATGGGGCGTACTGGCGTTGATAATTATCTCATCGCTGATGACTTTCAGCACGTGCTTCTCTTCGCGCCAACGGGTTCTGGTAAAGGTGTTGGTTTTGTAATTCCGAATCTTCTCTTCTGGAATGATTCCGTGGTTGTGCATGATATCAAGCTTGAGAATCACGAGCTATGTTCTGGTTACCGTAAGGAAAAGCTAGGGCAGGAAGTCTATGTGTGGAATCCGGCTGACCCAAACGGAAATAGTCACTGCTATAACCCGCTAGATTGGATTTCAACCAAGCCGGGTCAGATGGTGGATGATTGCCAGAAAATTTGTAACTTGGTATTGCCCGAGCAGGAATTTTGGCAGAATGAGGCGCGTTCACTACTGCTAGGTGTGATGCTCTATTTATGTGCCGTGCCTGAGAAAATCACCTCCTTTGGTGAAGTTGTACGAACAATGCGTTCGGATGATGTGGTGTATAATTTGGCAGTAGTGCTTGATACGGTGGGTGGTAAAATTCACCCTGTGGCATACATGAACATCGCGGCGTTTTTGCAGAAAGCCGATAAAGAGCGTTCTGGTGTGATTTCAACCATGAACTCAGGTTTGGAGCTTTGGGCGAATCCACTTATTGATACCACGACAGCGACTTCTGACTTTGATTTGCAGCAAATGAAAAAGCGCAAAATGACAGTCTATTGCGGTGTGACACCCGATAACTTGCAGCGCCTTGAGCCTTTGTTGAAGATTTTCTATCAGCAAGCAACCGACTTTTTCACCCGTCAAATGCCAGGTGATGACGAGCCTTATGGCGTGATGTTCCTGCTCGATGAGTTTCCATCACTGGGCGAGATGCCGCAATTCCAAGTGGGTATTGCCTATTTCCGTGGATATCGTGTGAAGCTCTTCCTCATTGTACAGGATACGCAGCAGCTTAAAGGGATTTATGAAGAAGCAGGGATGAACTCATTCCTCTCCAACTCCTATTATCGTGTGACATTCTCGGCGAATAACATCGAGACGGCGAACATGATTTCGCAATTGGTGGGTAACAAAACGGTGGAGCAAGAATCGCTCAATAAACCAAAATTCCTCGATTTGAACCCTGCATCGCGTACGGTTCATGCATCCGAAGCACAGCGTGCATTATTGCTGCCGCAGGAGGTAATTCAGTTGCCGCGTGATGAGCAGATTATTCTCGTGGAATCCTTCTCACCTATTAAATGTAAGAAAATTTTCTACTATAAAGATAAGTTCTTCATGAAGCGCCTGTTGCCAATGACAGCAGTGCCCGTGCAAGAGCCATATGACCCGCGTGCGAAGAAGGAAGCAGCGGAAGCACCTGCGCCACCAGAGGAAGAGAAAAAGACCGCAGCGGCAGCGCCTCCACCTCCACCAGCTGAGAAGCCTGAAGATGCAAAACCTGCCGAAGGTGGTGGAGGAGATGCGAAGCCTCCTGCAACGACGTAGAGTAGGTGTTAGGTTTGAGGAGTTAGGGGTCAGTAATTTAGCCCCTAGACCCTGAATCCTAGCCCCTTACATATCACTTACTATTTCTGCTATCGACTTCAATGGGGCCGTCGGCACGGCCGTGGACGAACTGGTCAACATAGGCATTGCCGCTTTTCATGATGGCGCCTGCAGGGCCTTCCCAGATGATCTTGCCTTCATAGAGCATCGCGACATTGGTGGCGATTTTCTTGGCACTTACCATATCATGGGTAATGGTAACGGTGGTGAGGCCGAGGTCACGGGTGCATTTGACAATCAGGTCATTAATGACGTCTGCCATGATGGGGTCTAGCCCTGTGGTAGGCTCATCAAAGAAGATGATATCAGGATCACCTGCAATGGCGCGCGCAAGTGCGACACGTTTTTGCATGCCGCCTGATAGTTCAGAGGGTTGCTGGATAGCCACCTCAGAGGATAGCCCCACTGCATGGAGTTTCTCAATCGCTAAATCAAGAGCTTCTTGCTTGGTCATTTTTTGCTGCTGACGCATGGCGAAGGTGATGTTTTCCCACACGGTCAGGCTGTCGAAGAGGGCACCACCTTGGAACAACATGCCAAATTCAAGCATACGTTTTTCGTGTTCGCTGGCAGATAGCCCTAGCATCGATTTATCATTGACCAAAATCTCACCTTCATCAGGCTGCAATAGCCCAAGAATGGATTTGAGCAGAACAGACTTTCCTGTGCCTGAGCCACCAATGACCACGAGTGATTCGCCTTGGCGCACCTCAAGGGAGATATTTTTCAAGACTTGCTTGCGCCCAAACGCCTTGCTGACATTATTGACAGCAATTTTGATCGGGGCTTTTGAAGGCTGTGTCTCTATGGGTTTTTTTGTCATTAGGCAAAGAACAATTCGGTTATGATGTAGTTGGTGAGTAGAATAATCATTGATGCGGAAACTACGGCATTGGTGGTGGCTGTGCCGACACCTTCTGCGCCGCCGCGTGAATGATAGCCATGATAGCAGCCCATCAATGTGATGATAAAGCCGAATGCGGCTGCTTTGACGAGCCCCGAGATCACATCACGTGCTTCCAAGAAATCAAAGGTATTTTGAATGTAAGGACCAGGCGAGAAGCCTAGTTTTCCAACGCTTACGAGATATCCGCCAAACACGCCGATGATATCTGCGACGAGCACCAAAATAGGTAGCATTAGCAAGCCTGCAATCAGGCGAGGGAAGACGAGATATTTAAATGGGTTGGTAGAAAGCGTGACGAGCGCATCAATTTGCTCGGTGACGCGCATAGTGCCAATTTCAGCGGCAATGGCAGCACCAATGCGTCCGGCAACCATGAGTCCTGCGAGTACAGGTCCTAGCTCACGTGTGATGGAAAGTACGACGACGGTGGGAATGGAACTCTCAGCGGAAAATCGGGAGAAACCTGAATAGGATTGTAGGGCAAGTACGCCCCCTGTGAAAATGGCGGTGAGACCAATCACGGGCAGCGAATAATAGCCGATCTCAATCATCTGTGCACCAATTTGGCGCCAATAGATTTTTTTGGAGAACATGGCGCTCACGCCATAATAGGCGAACATGGAGAGGCGACCTGTCGATTCTAAGAATCGCAAAAATGCTCGTCCGATTGCCTGTACAAAATTCATAGTGCCTCTAGCGATAAATACGTTCCACACGCGCCGAAAGGCTGGTGAATACTTCATAACCAATGGTATGGCAGATTTGCGCAACCCTGTCTACTGTCTGCTGCTCAGAGATGAGCGTGATGGCACCTTCTTGGGCGAGCGTTGCATCTGGGATATGGGTCACGTCATAGCAGCTCATATCCATCGAGACGCGTCCAAGGATGTGGGCCTGATGTTCACCAATGAATCCTGAGAGTTGATGGCTGGCAATGCGGTGGAGTCCGTCAGCATATCCACACGCAATGACCGCTACTTTCATGCCCGCGCTCACACGTGTGGTGCCGCCATAGCCGATGGTCTGGTCGCGGCTGATGTGGCGAATTTGGATGATGGGTGCTTTTAGAGTGGCAACATGTTGCATCGGATTATCATCGACGCCGCGGGGAGTTATGCCATAAAGCGAACAGCCGGGGCGGCCTACATCTTCGTGATAATCTGCACCCAAATATAAGCCAGATGAGTTGGAAAGGCTGGTTTCAACGCCTGAGAAGGCGTGTTTTGCCTCGGTAAAATTTTCAAGCTGTTGGGTGTTGAGTGGGTGAGATGGGTCCGAGGCGCATGCCAGATGACTCATCAAGAGCGAGATATTGCAGTTATCAATGATTTGCTGACCGTCAGTGATGGATTGCATCTCAAAGGGTGTTAGCCCAAGTCTGCACATGCCTGTGTCAACATGGAGCGCCGCTTGTGCATCTGTGTGAGCGGTGGCTATATCCTTCCAACGTGCGACATGTTCTAAGCTGTTGAGAACTGGGCGGATATTATGTTTTAGGAAGAGTGATTCTTCGCCTGCATAAATTCCATTGAATACATAAATTAGGGTGTTTTCTAAGATACCACGAAGTTCGATCGCTTCGGTTAGGGTGGCAACAAAAAAGGTTTGGCAGCCTTCTTTGGCCAAGCGGGTGGCAACAGGCTCAACGCCCAAACCATAGGCATTTGCTTTGACCACAGCGGCACAATTGTGACCTGCATGCTTCTTGGTCAATTGGTGATAATTGGCAGCTAAGGCATCGAGATTGACGGTGAGGGTGGCAGTGACGGGTTTGCTCATGTTTGGTGGCTTCCCGATCTATTCGTAACGGTCTGGCATGCGGTCTTCTTCGGCCAAATCATGGAAGCGTGCGAATTCACCTTGGAACATCATGGTGACGTTACCAATCGGGCCGTGGCGCTGCTTGGCGATGATGACCTCCGCCTTGTTCATCACGCGTTGATAATGTTCATTCCATACTTCAAACTCGGCTGAACCTTCATCGGATGGCATTTTACGTTCGACATAATATTGTTCACGATACACAAACATCACGACATCGGCATCTTGCTCAATCGAACCAGATTCACGAAGGTCAGAGAGTTGCGGGCGTTTATCATCACGTTGCTCAACCGCACGCGAAAGCTGCGAGAGGGCGATGACGGGAATTTGCAGTTCTTTGGCAATGGCTTTGAGACCCTGCGTAATTTCTGATACCTCAGTGACCCGGTTTGCCATGGATGCCGCAGATGAACCACGAAGGAGCTGGAGGTAATCGACCACAAGCATGCCAACATTTTGCGTGCGTTTTAGGCGACGCGCGCGCGTGCGTAATGCTGAGATGGTGAGGGCCGGCGTATCATCAATAAAGCAAGGTAGTGATGCCAATTCTTGATCGGCAGTGATGAGGTCTTCAAACTGATCGTCGCTCATGTCACCGCGTAAAATCAAATTGGATGGTACTTTTGAGCGTGCTGCCAAGATACGATTGGCAAGCTGCTCTGCTGACATTTCAAGTGAGAAGAATCCGACTGATTTTGGTTTGCTGTTTTGTGTGGTGTCGCTTTCTTCATGGTCCTTTTGAAAGCGCAATGCCGCCTGATAGGCAATGGTAGTGGCGAGTGCGGTTTTACCCATTGAAGGACGCCCCGCTAAAATGAGCAAATCGGAATCTTGCAAGCCACCAAGGAGCGCATCTAAATCGGTGAGTCCTGTTGGCACGCCAATGATGGTTCCCTTGCGTTTGAACGCGAGTCCTGCCTGGGTGAGGGCGGTTTGTGATGCGGCGCGGAAGGCCTGAAACCCTGAGCGGCTATCGCCTGTCGTTGCCAAATCAAACAATTGTTGCTCGGCTTTTTCAATTTGTTCTACCGCGGTGATGTCGATATCTTGGTCATAGGCTTCTTGCACTACGTCGCCGCCGATGCCTATGAGATCGCGCTTGATGGCGAGGTCGATAATCACTTCACTATAGTCACGTACATTGACCACCATTGCGGATGCCGCTGCCAAACGCGCGAGATATTCTCCGCCGCCGAGTTCTTTGAGGGCTTCGCTTTCATGGAAGAAATGTTTGAGCGTGACCGGATTGGCGACCATGCCTTTATCGTGAAATTTTTGAATGGCTGAGAAAATCTCTGTGTGAATAGGTACATAGAAATGTTCAGCAGTGAGAAATTCTGAAATATGGTTGAGTGCACTATTATTGACCAAAATCGCACCAAGCATTGCTTGTTCGGCTTCAGTATTATGCGGTGCTTGACGGTAGGACGCTTCTTCCGTCTGCGTTACCATCATATCTGAGAGTGAAGATACCGTTGCCACGTTTTATCCTTTTTGCTGGGTCAATCACTCTAGCCACAAAAAAGCCGCCTGTCCAGCAAAGGAGTCAGCGGCTTTCTATTATTCTTTGGCGAGTTATGCTGCGTCTTCGTCAGATGCAACAGTTTCTTCTGCTGCTTCTGCTTCCGCTGCTGCTTCTGCTGCTTTCACAGTATTGGCTTCAGCTTCTGCAACTGCTTTTGCTTCAGCCGCTGCTGCTGCTTCGGCTTCTGCTGCTTCTTTAGCGATTTCGTCATAGGCAGAGGCTTCTAAGCTACGTACTACTTGGATGTCGATGTTAGCCGTTACTTCACCATGCAACGAAATGTTTGCTTTGTAAAGACCGAGGCTCTTAATGCCTTCGTTCAAGTTGATGAAGCGGCGCTCTACTTTTTGACCGGCTTCTTCAAGCGCGATTTCAACGTCACGAGCAGTGACTGAACCATAGAGGCGACCATCTTCTGATGCTTGACGAACGATTTTAACCGACATGCCGTTAAGGTCTTTAGCGCGTGTTTCAGCTGCTTCTACTGCATCAGCGTTGCGTTTTTCAAGTACATCACGCTGTGCTTCGAACTCAGCAACATTTGCTTTTGTTGCGCGCAATGCTTTGCCTTCTGGGATAAGGAAGTTGCGGCCGTAACCATTCTTCACGTTTACAACATCACCTACATTACCTAGACGTGTAACACGTTCTAACAATACTATTTCCATGTGCCGGATCCTTAATTCTGTGTTCATTTTTATTTTAAAGAGGCGATGCTTATAGCATTATCATAACGATTTGCAAGGCTTTTTACGTGGTTTGCGTCAGCAGAGTGTTCGAAAGATGATGATAGATGCCCACGATGGTGATGATGAGCAAAATAGGCCAACCGCCAACGACTAAAAGGAAGAACAAGCCAATGCGCCATGCGCGTGGATTTGTCTGACGAATAATGAGCTGCTGAATGTTGGCAATGCCGCAGAAAAAGTAGGGTACGAGCAGCACCATAGTGCCTGCTAACATAATGAAAGAGAGTTTTTCATCGCCTGATAGGCTGAGTATAAACAAACCTGCCGCGCTGGCGGGAAGCCATAATGGCGGCATAAAGGGCTGCAATGCCATGTGCGAGCGGGGCGTTTTGCCGCGTGTAAAACATTCGAAATGTGCAAGCATCGATGCGGCATAGAGCAAGAATATCCAGAGCCATACAAATGCGGCTAAGATGACATATGGCATATCGCGGGTGATGGTTGTGATCATCTCTGCCATTTGCGGGTTTAGCCCTGTTGCTGCTTTGGCGAGGTCATTTTGGATGATGTCAAATATGCTTTCTCCTGCCGTGGAGAGCAGCCATTCGAGCACGATAATGGCTCCTGCGAAGTAGGCGCTCGCATAGGTGAGAGCGAGTCCGATGGGAAACCATAGAAATTCCATATTTTGACTCACACGTACATGCATTAGGCGCGTGCCGTAGATCCAGCTAGGCAACGCGATGAGAGCGAGATAGACAAGTGTCGAGTCGAAACCTGCCAACCCCAAAACGAAAAGACCACTTGCAATAGAGGCGATAGTAATCGCTTGTCCGCCATAGCGGAATGCCGTCCATAGCAGTGGCAAAAATGGCAGCGCCATTACGAACACACCCGTTACAATACCGGTTATGGAGATGATATAAAGCAATCCAGCCAGCAGGCCAGCGCAAATACTATAGGCAATGTGGGGGCGCATATGTATCCTTTGTTATAATCTCATGAAAACTAACGTATCGTTTAGTTGGATACAAACAAAAAAGGGAGCAGCGCAAAGCATACTCCCTTTTTTAAAGAATCTTAGGTCTGCCTAGCCTGCAACGTAAGGCATAAGAGCCAAGCTGCGAGCGCGCTTGATAGCAGTTGCTAGTTTGCGCTGCTTTTTAGCAGAAACAGATGTGATGCGTGAAGGAAGGATCTTACCGCGTTCTGAGGTAAAACGTCCAAGCATGCGAACATCTTTGTAATCGATAGTTGGCGCGTGCGGGCCCGATAATGGGCACGATTTGCGGCGGCGGAAAAATACTTTGCGTCCAAGAGGTGCGTTCATGATGTTAGTTCCCTATGCTGCTTCGCTACGGTCATCTCTGTCGCGCTGCAATAGAGGAGAAGGCTCCTCAGAAATTGCATCCACACGAATATTGAGATTACGTACGATGTTTTCATTGATGCGTGCTTGACGCGTGATTTCGTCTATTGAATCACCAGATGCTTCCGCACCGATGAAGAAGTAGTGACCTTTGCCACTCTTGTTTATTTTGTAAGCCAATGTGCGAAGGCCCCAATATTCGTTCTTCACAATTTTGCCACCTTTTTCGGTGATGATAGCTGCAATTTGATCAGACAATTTTGTTACGTCCTGTTTGGACATATCTGCGCGTGTTACGAATGTGCACTCATAGTGAGCCATAATATTTTCTCCGGTTCCTAGTATTTGCCTAGGTTTTATTTCGTTATTCCTAAGGAAGGGTGCCTAAAATACATATATTTCTTAATCGTGCAAGCACTCTTTTACAACTTTTTCATCCACTTGCCAAGTCTGGAGGGAAACTCTATATAAGGAAGACGTAAATAAACTAGATGATGGGGCTAACTATTATGACACACACAATATGTGTATTTCCGGGGCAAGGATCACAAAAAATAGGCATGGGTAAAACTATGGCAGATAATTTTGCAAGCGCGCGTGAAGTCTTCCAAGAAGTGGATGATGCGCTGAATCAGAAGCTCTCCACCATCATTTTTGAAGGGCCTGAGGCGGATTTAACGCTAACGGAAAATGCGCAGCCCGCCATTATGGCAACCTCGATTGCAGCACTGAGAGTGTTGGAGCAAGAGGGTGGTTTTGATATTGCCAAAGCAGCATCCTATGTTGCAGGGCATTCCTTGGGTGAATATTCTGCGTTATGCGCGGCGGGTGCGTTGTCGCTCTCTGATACGGCGCGATTGTTGAAATTGCGTGGGCAAGCGATGCAACGTGCCGTGCCAGCAGGTGAGGGCGCGATGGCGGCTATTATTGGAATGAGTATGGAAGATGTGACCAAAATATGCGAGGACGCTTCAGCCACGGGCGTATGTGAGGTGGCAAATGATAACTCAGATGGCCAGGTGGTTATTAGTGGGTCAGCCGCTGCTATTGAAGATGCGATGGTACGTGCGAAAGAAGCAGGAGCAAAACGTGCCTTGCCATTGCCCGTGTCGGCGCCGTTCCATTGTTCATTGATGAGCCCTGCGGCGGATGAGATGCGTGATGCGCTAGCTGCGGCAACTATTGTGAGCCCAGTTGTGCCAGTGATTGCGAACGTCACCGCAGCCCCTGAACAAGATGCAGATGCCATTCGTGATTTGCTAGTGCAACAAGTAACAGGACGTGTCCGCTGGCGCGAATCTGTGCAGTGGATGGGTCAAAATGACATCGCCCGCGCCATCGAAATTGGTGAAGGCAAAGTGCTTTCAGGCCTCATTCGTCGCATCGCTAAAGAGATTGAAGTGAGCAATGTCTCATCACCCGATGATATTGAGACTGTTATGAAAGCGGCATAGATAGAAGCTATCAGCTTCATAAAATCAATCCATTATACGTAATTCTTATCTATTGATATACTGTTATCAATAGATAAGGCTACGGAGGATGGTATGAGGTTATTTCTAAAAACAATGAGCTATGGCGTGGTGCATATTATTGTAGCGACGACGGTGGCGTATCTAATTATTGGTAATTTTGCGATGGCGCTTGGTATTGGTTTGATTGAACCGATTGTACAAACAGGGGTGTTTGCCTTGCATGAGCATTTCTGGGAGCGCGATAAAAGCACGGCAGATGATGAAGAGTCTAACCTCATGCTTCATAGCTGCTTATCCCATTGACAGGCGAGGCTGTGACTGAGATAAGTTATGATTGATTTTAAGGTCAAAATCTTTCAGATTTTCACCCGCCAAACGTTTGGCGACCTTGCCGTCGCAAGGCTGCCTATTGTATTAAAATGACAAAGGAAAAAACATGTTCTCTCTTGAAGGTAAAACAGCGCTTGTTACGGGTGCTACGGGTGGTATTGGTGAATTGATTGCGGCGCAGCTTATTGCAGCGGGTGCGAAGGTGGCGATTAGTGGTACACGTCAGGCAAAGCTTGATGCTCTCGTTGGTGAGCTTGGTGAAAACGCGGTTGCTGTAGCATGTAATTTGTCAGATGCTGAGGCGGTAAAAGGCCTGATTGGAGCGGCTGAAGCAGCGCTCGGTCAGGGCGTTGATATTTTGGTAAATAATGCGGGCATCACCCGCGATGGTTTGTCGATGCGCATGAAAGATGAAGATTTTGATGATGTGTTGAATGTGAATCTCGGTGCAACATTTAAGCTTTCACGTGCCGCGATTAAAGGCATGATGAAGCGCCGCAATGGTCGTATTATCAATATATCATCTGTTGTGGGTGTGATGGGGAATCCCGGTCAGGCGAATTATTGTGCATCTAAAGCAGGTGTGATTGGTATGAGTAAATCAATAGCACAGGAAGTGGCTTCGCGGGGCATTACGGTGAATAGCATTGCCCCAGGTTTTATCAAAACCGCCATGACGGATGAACTGAATGAAGAGCAACAAAAACGTATTACTGATAATATTCCAGCGGCCCGTTTTGGTTTGCCTGAAGACATCGCTGCTGCGGTGGTCTATTTGGCGAGCGATAATGCGTCCTATATTACAGGACAAACACTGCACATCAACGGTGGGTTATTGATGGTTTAAGAGGATACGATAAGAGGGCTTCGATTGGTTCGTCCATCATCAGATGCACTTCCGCCACCAACTCCAGTTGCTGGGTTGTTCCTAGCTTCTTCGGGCTCTATGTGGTGCGCAATGAAATCTGTTAAGCCTCTCGAGATGGTTATTTCTTGTTTTGAGTTTGTCACACCTGTTATCCAATGTGCATCGCCTGCAACATCTCTGGTTTCACCCAACACACGAATAAGCCCTTCTTTATGCCGCACTGGTTTTTCCATCAATAAATCGGTGATATCTAAATGTTCGTATTCGCTCCATTCGGGATGGGTTTCGAGTGCAACATAGCCAATGCCAACGCCTTTGCGTTTCATTGTTTCTGGTAGCTCGGAATCTTTGGGGTGAGGAATGTCTTTAACCGCAATCTCTTTTTTATCTTCTACTTCAATGACAAGGCTATTCATTTTTTGTGCTACATGGTCATTAATTTCAGAAATGGTATGCTTGATGGTGTTGAGTTCATGGTTATGTATTAACACACGTACTTTCCCGCCACCTGCGGAATAAAATTGCACATCTCCGTCACTACGCTTCAAGCCGAGATTATCTGTGACATCATTGCGTACAATATCTGCAAATTGGCGAATCATATCATCGGCAGTCTGATGGTTTAGGGTTTTGTTGAGCCCTTGCAAATTACTGAGCTCAATTTCTAAGATGATGGGGCGTGGCTTGCCCATTTCGGGCTCAACGTTTTTCAATAATGCCAGTTGTGCGAGTGAGGCACTATGGGTACGCATTTTGGTGATGGGGTCACGTATATTGACAAATTGCTCTACCACTTTCTCAAAAATACTCCCGTAAGGCTCCTTGAATGCATTTTTTGCTTTCTTGGTATTACGTAGGTAAATATCGTAGGTGTTTTTTCCATCTGTTCCAAAAAGGCTACGAGGTAGTTTAGGTTCTTCCAGTGGCTTAGGGTCTGCGAGCTGTGATTTATACCCTGCAATTTTTTCTGATAAATCTGGTGCAGCTCTCAGTCGTTCTTTAATGACGTCCGCAGATTCTAATTCTTCGAGTGCGAGTCCTTTTGCTTTGCCTTGTGCGGCTTTGTCGGCATCGATGGCATTATCGAGCGTTTCTTGTAACTCATGCAAGCCAATACGATGCTCTTTGGGCTGCAGCATTACTATGCCTGCGCCTGCGCCGAAGCCTGCATGTTCGGCTTCGTCTGGCTTATCTTTATATTTGGTGTGTTGGAGTTTATCTGTACCAAGTTCGGATGTGAAAGCCGCAATGGCACGGTTGGCGAGTTTAACACGGTCTTGAATTTCAGCCTCACTTATCCCTGAGATACAATAGCGCAGTTCATCGCCGCCTTTACGCACGGGAATCACATTGGCAGTTTTCTCTCTATCTTGGTTAATGTCGAGGTCATCGAAATTGATGTTATTAAAAAACTCGGGGCGATCCTCTCCGTGACGTAAAAAACGACCGGGTTTTGTGAGTGCTATCACATATAGGCGGTTCATCACGGCAACAGCATCCGTCACATTATCACGCCCGATGGCATCATTTGCACCCCCCATATTTGAGATATCGACTTCTACAACACCAACATTCTCATCGGGTAAAATTTCTTTGTAATGTGAAAAAAGGTCGAAAAAGAAATCGGAAGTTTCACTTGCAAGCATTCCAAGTTTTTTGTCGGGCGTTAGAGGAAAGGATACTGCTTTTTTGAGTTCATTTATGAAACCATTGGGCAGAGAATTGGCGCTGTGCGCATCGTCAGAAGGAAACGCTGCGTCAATTATTTTAGAGAAAATATCAGCTGAAGGCGGCACGTTGCGAAGCTGAGTGTTGATAGCATTCGCAACATCTGGTAATGTATTGAAAGGCCAGTGTGGCGTGTTTTGGTTGCATAAAGCAAACATTGCTTGATCGTAGAACCTGTCTCTTAATAAATAATCTTCAGCCATTATATATTTTTCTTATTTTATTTTTTACATTAAACATACCCTGCTTATGGGGTGTGCGTGTCGTTATATATGGTTTTCCGTCATTAATCTGCATATAGGGCGCTGTTGTCATCAAACCTTCATAAAGCTATTTAATAGAGGAACTGCTCTTTGGTGATGCGCTCATCTAAATTATGCTCGGGGTCGAACAATAATGTCAGGGTTGTTTTACGTTGCTCGTTGATGGTGACAGACACCACATTGCGAATTTCGGTAAAATCAGCCACGGCACTAACAGGGCGTTTTTCGGGATTCAATACCTCGAAATTCACACAAGCTTCATGGTTGAGGAGTGCGCCGCGCCACAGACGAGGGCGGAAAGGGGCGAGGGGGGTGAGGGCTATTAAATTTGCGCTGAGAGGCAAGATAGGCCCGCGTGCGGAGAAGTTATAGGCGGTACTGCCCGCAGGGGTCGATACCATGACGCCATCACCAGTGAGCTCTTGTAAACGCACTACATGGTCGATGGTAACGCGGAGCTTGGCGGCTTGTCTGCTTTCACGGAAGAGGGACACTTCATTGATGGCAAGCGCTTCGGTCTCGCGGCCATTGGCGGAGCGGGCATACATTGAGAGTGGGTGTAATGTGCTGGAGCGCGCATTTGCAATGCGCTCGGGCAAGTCTTCTAAGCTGAGATTATTCATGAGGAAGCCTACGGTGCCGCAATTCATACCATAGATGGGGGTGTGGCGTTCCATGAAGCGATGGAGTACTTGCAACATGAAGCCATCGCCGCCGAGCACAACAATAACATCGACATTGCTTCGCTTCTGGCTCATATCCGTGATGTCGTAACGTTTTTTGAGCGCGTTGAAGGCTTCTTGGGCTTTAGGTGTGTCGTCTGCAATACATCCAATTTTATGCATATTAATATTTTGATCCATCAATTGTTAACAAAAGATAGAATAACCTTATTTATAAAGAAGATCCACAAAAAAAGGCAACCCGTCTGGGCTGCCTTTCTCTGAAATAGTTGAATTAACTACTATTTGTAGTTCAACTGGATTTCTGTACGACGGTCACGCCATAGGCATGCTTTACGTTCGTTACCAGTGCTGCTAGTACATTGTGACTTAGAGCTGCCTTCGCCAAGACCTTTGAGTGTGACACCTGAAGTGTTAACACCTTTGCTTGCGAGGTAGCTGCTTACTGCATTAGCACGACGGTTTGAAAGTGCGTCGTTATATGCATTGCCACCGATTGCATCAGCATAACCAATGATGCTTACGTCAGATACGGAGCTAGAAGCGCCAATCAAACCTGCAAGACGGTCAAGCTTTGCAACGGCTGCCGGTGTAAGACGAGCGCTATCAAAACCATAATATACAGTGAGTTGTTCTTTAGAAGCTGCAATCTCTTGTGGAGTTGAGCCACATTCCGCGCCGCCTTCCCAATCAGTGAGAACACAGTTGTCCCATGTGTTTGTTAACACGTTACCACGTTCGTCGCGAACGACATCTTGCGCAGCACTTGCAATAAATGGAGCAGCGAAAAGTGCCGCACCAGCAAGCATTGAATATACAGTAGATTTTTTCATAAAATCAGTCCTTTGAGCTAGTTAACTGTAATAAATTTTTTATTACCAAAAGTCACCGCGCTCAAACATTTGCACGCGATACCTAACGTGGAAATAGTACAAAAGAAGGCAACATGCTACAATAAAAAGGAGAAGGTTAACCATTTTAGGTGCATTTTAGCGCAGAAAATAGCTTGGAATTGTTAGTATTTGAGCGTTTTGGTTGTCATTATAGCCCGTGATCTATGATGCTATATTTAGTGGGGTGGTGCGATGTAATAGGCTGTTATACCAATAGATGTAGTAATGGTGACCGCATAATAGATCGGTCGAAACACACAGCAGACTCACAGGGGTGTTGCTCAATTGCATCGGCGATTATATTTATCTGTCACACTAGGCGGCGACGCCTGCCATGTAATTATCGATGAAATTCTCGACCAATATATGCGCTGGCTCAGCGCCGACAGTCTCGAGCTTGTGCAGCATACTCAACGAACAAATGCCATGCATTCCTGCCCATAGCACACGTGCTGCGCGTTCGGCACCTTCTTTATCGAGTGATGTGCTGTCTTCAAACACTTTTTCAATGATGGTGAAAAGCTGTTCCATTTTTTCTTCATACCACTCAGGCAGATCCTGACCTGCTGGCAAACGATGGTCAAACAAAGTGTCCCAGAGCTTTGGCTGCTGTTCAACGAAAATGATATACAGAGCTGCTAAGCGTTTCAGTGCATCAGCACCTGATAGGCTCGGGTCGATATGTTGTTTCATGAATTGATAGAGGTCTTCGAGTGTTTGTGCATTCACATGGAGCAGAATGTCATCATAATTATCGAACACATTATAGAGTGTACCCACCGTATAATCGATTTTCTTTGCGACCTTACGTGCACTACATCCCGCCAAACCGTTCTCCATAATCAACTCGCGGGCTGCATGGATGGTCATTTCTTTTATCTCGGTGCGTGAATGATCATTGCGACGTGCCATGATGTGGACTCCTCTGGATGGGTTCTTATTACTATTAAACGATGTTCAATATAGTCGAGGTGCGAGAGATGGCAAGTATTTTTTGTGATTATTTAATGCTCCGCAGCCGCACATGCTGTGCGTTGCTCCGTTATCGCTTGCGCGATGCTAATGGCTGGCGCAAACGTTCTGTTTGCGCTTACAGTTATCCTAGGATATAGCTGTTATTCATTATATATATACGGAGAGACTTATGGGCATTATGCCAGACCATTGGATTCGTGATCGCGCTCAAAATGATGCGATGATTGAGCCGTTCGTTGAAACGCTAAATCGTGAGGGAGTTATCTCCTACGGTGTGTCGTCCTATGGTTATGATGCGCGGGTGGCCGATGAATTCAAGATTTTTACCAATGTAGATTCTGCCATTGTTGACCCGAAGAATTTCTCAAGTGATGGTTTTGTAGACCGTCAGACGGATGTCTGCATTATCCCACCGAACAGTTTTGTGTTGGCTCGCACAGTAGAATATTTCCGCATTCCACGTGATACGCTCGTTGTCTGTGTCGGAAAATCGACCTATGCACGTTGCGGTATTATCGTGAATGTAACCCCGCTAGAGCCTGAGTGGGAAGGGCATGTCACCCTAGAATTTTCAAACACCACACCACTCCCCGCAAAAATCTATGCCAATGAGGGTGCGTGTCAGTTCTTGTTCCTCAAAGGTGATTCTGAGTGCGACATCTCCTACGGTGACCGCAAAGGAAAATATATGGGACAAAAAGGTGTGAC